>JBARZO010000195.1:0-6849 GCA_049650165.1 Rubrobacteraceae bacterium | reverse complement strand
GGCGAGGGGCTGCCCAGGCCTCTGAACGCTCGGCCTTCAAGCCATAGAGCAGGCGGGCGAGCTGCTGCAGGCAGTAGCCGCCAGTTCCGCCGACGCCGAAGAGCACGACGCGGGTTGCCCCGGCCTTGGTACCGCCTGAATCTAGGACTCTTACAGGTGTAGGCATCATCGTCATGGCCGCACCTCCCGGATGTTTTCAGCAACCGGGTAGTCAAGTGGTGGGGCCGGAGCCTTACGGGGCCTGCGGACGATTCTGCGGGCGAGCTCCGCATCGTCGAAGAGATCCGCGATGTCCAGCGGGAGAAACAGCCCGCCGCAAGAAGCCCTGAAGAGAGCTTCCGGCTTGTCGTCGTCTACCCGCCCGATCACGCCAAACAGCCCCGTAGCGGTCTCGAACTCGTCGTCTGTCGCGCTGAAGAACGCCGGCATCTGGTTGTGGGAGTGTATGCTCAGGTATCGGAACACGTCGTCCGTCTCGGGTAGTGGATCGTACTCCACCGAGCCGGCCGTGGCGTTCCGCTGCGGCGGCCAGTATGGCTTGAAGGAACCATCGCGCCGATCATAGAAGATCTCGACTACCGCCTCGTGGTTCGGCCGGTCTCTGAAAGCCTGGACGATGAAGTGGAGCATCCGGGCCGGGGCCTTCGGGATCTGCGGGTAAAAACCTGCGCGGGCCCGTAAGTTGGCGTCTGGGATCTTTGCCATGAAGGTGCCTAGTGACGTGCGCCGCACCTCGTAGACGCCGCCCTGCGTGAGCACGCGGGACACCGCCGGAAACTCCGTTGTATCCTCGCTAGTCTCAGCCGCCGGCTGGGCGGTCAGCACGGTGATGGGGCGACCGTCCCTCTCGGGACGGCCTCCCTTCTTTAAGCCCTTGGCCTTGAACCAGAAGCGCTTCTTCTCCTTGTCTTAGAGGAGCTCGTAGCGGTCCATAGAGACGTCCGGGTGGTCGTCGTTAAAGAGCTCGTAGACCTCCTTTTCGGTCATCTCCTTATCCAGCGTCTTGTGGTCGCCCTGGTGGACGACGAGCGTACCTTCCGGATAGACCTTCGGCTTCGCCGCCGACGTTTTGCCGGGCTTCTGTCCGGTCCCGGACTTCTGCGGCTGCTTCTTCTCGTCCTTTTTCGGCCTGAACTGCTCCCCTTCGGCGCCCATAGCATCGAAGAGATCGCCGGCCCCGCCGATTCCTTCATTAGGGGTTTGATGGCTCAACGTAGTTCGCTCCTTCCGTGCTGTTCGTGCAGTTCGCGTATCGTCGAATTGCAGGGGACTAACCACTCATGAGGGATGCCACCTCCTTCTTCTACCGCTTCCAGAAAAGACTCGTAGGAGCCCACCGGGGCGTTGTGCGTCAGGTCGCCGGCATAGCGGTCCGCCTCGTTTGGGATCGCGACGAACGACCGGACCAGCCTCTCGGGTACCGCAGCAAGGTCGGTTTCGACTTGCTTGTATTGGTACCAGCACACACCCTCTTTGATGCCGCCGAAGTGGTCGTAGACGTTTGAGAACGGCCACCTAAACAGAGGCGTGTCGGCCGTGGGCTCGCCCGTAAGGGCCGGCGAGCACAGGGCCAGCGAGAACTCGGATGCGGCTCGCGTGCGTTCGCTCCACACTACGCGGTAGCAGATCTTCGGTAGCCGGAGCATAAACGTGGTGGTCTCCCCGCCGCGGGTGAGGGCGAAGAGGTGCTCACCTGTGGGGATCGTGCCGGTCAGGACGTAGGCGTTGCCGGAGGGACGCTCCAGGGCGTCGACCAGGACCGTGCCGGACGGCAAAGGGGGGAGAGGGAGCCGTCGGGTCGGTTCCTGAGAGAGCAGGTCAACCGTGGTCGAGCGGTCGAGCGTGGCGAGTAGGTCTACGTAGGAGATCACGCGCGTCCGCACCACACCGTCATCCCCGGTCACCAAGGCGCGCGGCAACTTATCCGGTCTCAGTACGAGTACCACGGCCTCGCCGGCATGCCCGGCCCGGGCCGTTTCAACCTCAACTTTGAGGCCTTTTCTTATGGAGCTAACGTTCGAGTGCATCGCCAAGGTCCTCCTTCGCACATATCAGGGTCTCGAAAAGTCCGTCGTGGATAACCTCCCGCTCCGGGTACATCTCCGAGTCGTAGGTGAGCAAGAGGTGATCGGTGGGATCGGTGTTCGCCCCCAGGTCGCTGTCGGGGTTGTAGTGCAGGCATGGCATCATCCGGTCTTGCAGTGCCCTCTTTAATCGCCAGATGGCCTCCTCGTCGCCCGTGATCTCGGCGACGAGGATGGCGAAGTCGGCGTAGGCCTCAGATATATACGGATAACGCTCTACAAGAGGCGCCGGGAAGCGTTCTCCATCCATCAGGGACTCATCGAGCTCTTCGAGGCCGGGCTCCTGCCAGTTGTAGTAGAAGAGCTGGAGCCGAAGACGTCCGGCGAAGAGGGTGTCGGCCACTACCCGCGCCTGGTAGACGAAGACCTCGAAGGGGTCGGTCTCGTAGGTATAAGACGGGTCGCCGTAGGCCCAGCCGTGCTCGGCGAACCTCTCCCGGCCCGCCTTCCCGACCATGCAGAGCAGGCGCCGGGCGAAGTGGTGGTCGAGCAGGCCGTAGAAGAGGTTGTGGGCGTTTTCTTCATCGAACGGACTCATGTGATCTTTCAGTCGCAACGGAGCTCCTATCTAAAATCAGGAATTAGTGCGGACAACGAGTGCGGAGGTCGGCTACACGAACTCCGCACCCAAGGCGGCGTCTAGCGCCTCGGCCGGAGGACAAGAGAGCAGGGCTTCGGCCACGGCGCGGTGGAGGCCGTCGTCCAGTAGGCAGTGGACCGCGTCCGCGGCCGCCTCGCGAGGGTGCAGGGCCCCGGTGTGTGGGTTCCAGTCGGATTGGCCGAGCAGCTCGTGGGCCGCGCCGAAAGCTTCGTCGGTGATCGCCAGTACCTTATCGGTGAACTCTGCGGCTTCGCTCACACCGGGCGCGGCGGAGCCGAAGCGGTCGGTTTCACCATCGAGGGCCTGCAGAAGATCGGCCCCGGCCAAGAGTTCTTGAAGATGCGACTCGTCGGGATCTCCCAGAGCTATCAGCTCTCCTATAAAAGCTTCGAAGTGGATGCGGAGGTCACGGGCCGCTCCTTCACTGCCTTCGAGCAATATCCGGAGACCCTGCGTTCTCATCTCGGGAATTTGCATACCGTCCTCGTCTCCCTTGCCTGTTACGTTCTATAGCCTTCGCTGACCGCCTGGCGGCCTTTCACAGAAAGGCAGGCCGTCAGGCGTGGCGGGGAGGTGCTACGGAGTTTGTTTAGCTGGACCGGCGTTGAAGGTCTGACGCGGAGACAGGTCTCGCCCTTCTACGGCGTCCTTGGGGGGCGCCTCCGGTTTTGAAAACCCCTGGGGTGACCCGGAGCTACCGGTGGTTTCCGGAGGGGTTTCAGCCTCCACGTCGTGTTCTTTAGTAGTAGGCTCGGTGACAGGAACGGTCTTTTGCGTAGCGTCTGCGGAGTCGGAGAAAATTCCGGAGGCGGATTTCGTTATGTTACCTACGTACTCCCCGGCGCGGTCTTGGACTCGCAGGAGGGTCGCAGAGGATACCTGGCTAACCTTCTCCGCGGTGTCTATCACACGGACCAGGACGAAGTCCGGAACGTAAACTGGGTACACACTTGCTAAAGCCACAAAGCCGATTGCCATCGTTAGGCCGGTGAGCAGGGTTAGGAGTGCGAGCCGGCCGGTCCGCTTGGCAACGGTGCGGGTAGATGTGCTGGCCGCCAAAGCGTTGGCCGGTGTGGGAGCTAGGTCGGAAGCCGAGGTGATAGACCAGAGAAGAGCCTCCAGTTCCCTCGCCAGGGCCCGGGCTGACGGGCACCGCTCCTCGGGCTCTTTCGACAGAAGGCGCAGAACGAGCGCTTCGAGTTCTGGCGGCAGCCACGGAGCATAGACGCGAGGCGGGACCGGGTGTTCCGTCAGGTGCATTCGGGCCACCGCCAGGTCGTCGCTCTCCGAGTCGCCGAAAGCTCGGTATCCGGACAACATCTCGTAGAGGACGGCACCCAAAGAGTACAGGTCGCTCCTGGGGCTAGCAGCCATGCCAGATATCTGCTCGGGGGAGAGGTAGGCTGCGGTCCCCTCAACCGTACTTGCCCGTTCGTCGCCGGGATGATCGAGAGGGGCGGCTATGCCGAAGTCCACCACTCGGGCGCGCCCCTGATCGTCGACGAGTATGTTTTGAGGTTTTATGTCGCGGTGAACTATGCCATTGTCGTGAGCCTCTGTGAGGGCTTCAGCGGCCTCCAGAGCGAGCGAAATTGCACTGCCCGGCGGTAGTGGTCCGTGGACGTCTATTGCCTCGGCGAGGGTGTCGCCCACTACCAGCTCCATCGCGATGTAGGGTACGCCGGCGTAGTCGCCAGCATCGAAAACCTTGACGATGTTGGGGTGTGAGAGTGATGCGGCATTGCGTGCCTCGGCGCGGAAGCGGGCGACGTTCTCGTCCCTCCGGGCCGCGCCACCACGGAGGGTCTTTAGCGCGACGCGACGTTCAAGGATGGTGTCCCAGGCAACGTGGACTCGGCCCATACCACCCTGGCCGAGCAATTGACCCACGCGATAACGGCCGGCGACCAAACTACCGCTGGGCATATTTGTTCGCCCCACACCAGGAGCGGCTTGATGCCGGCGGCTAACGTCCTCACCAGCCGTTGTCAGACTTCCTTTCTTGATATCTGCCCGGTTCCGGTTGAACGAGCATCATGCTTCGCCCCCTGTCGGGCCCGCGACCAGCTCCGCCTGTACGATAATCCTCTCCGAATAGTCCGGCAGGGTACAGGTTTGCAGCGTTACGACGCTTTTACCGGGGACAGGGTCGGTCACCCGGATTGCGTCGGGGCCGACGATCTCTTTATGAAAGACGGCGTACTCGTAAACGGTGCCGTTCGCGTCTTCGAGGAAGATCCGGTCGCCGCCCACGAGTTTGTCCAAATCCCAAAAGAGCAAGTGGCTCTTCGTGCCAGGGAAGCCCAGCCGGTGGCCCGCTATGTAGGTGTTTGAGCCGGCCTGCCAGGGAAGACCCGTGTCTTCGACGCGCAGAGCCCCGTGCTTGAGCGCCTCGGTGTCGGCTACCCCGCCGGTTTCAACGGGTACCCGTTCGGTCCGGGCCAACTTGGGCACCGTCAGGCTGAGGCTCGTGTCCTCTGGTGGCCTGGTTGTTGGAGCGTCGGCCGACGCGAAGCGCTGGCCTCCTCCAGACTCCCCGGATGCCGCAAAAAGTTCGCCCGTTTCGGGTTCCGGTGCGGAAGATCCTAAGAAGACCATGAGCACGAGGTAGATCGCGAGCAGGGCAAATACAAAAACGCCCGCTAGCCCGAGTCCCAGGACAAAAGGGGATTGTTGGCGAAACGTCTTCATCGGACGGAGCATAGACCTCTCTAGTACCGATCCGGAGGTTCGCGGTACCCGCGGCTGCTCCGATAGGAGTCCCGGCCATAAGCAGCGCCACGGGATCTGCGGTTCGCCGAGTCTTCCTGGCTATCCCGAATAGCAGCGGCGAACATACCGCCCAGGGCGGCGAGGATCATCAAACACACCCCGGAAATGAGCAGTGTGGAAAGCAGGTACGTAAGGACGTCTTCATCCGCCAACGAGAAGCCTAGGCCGATCCCGAATACGATGATGCCTACTACCGAGCCTAGCAAGACGCTTATAGCCGGTACGGAGGCTTCCCGCCCTCGGGGGGCGAGGAGGCCAACCACCACGCCGGTGACAACGGCACCGCCCCAGACGAGCAGCCACGGCACGTTCACGAGCCAGATGCGGATGAAGTCGTTAAAGAGAATCTGCCAGGTCAGGATGACGCCGACGGCGATGCCTACGGTTGCTGCTACAAATAGTCTAGCTCCCATATTAGTCAGTCCTTTCTCTGGTTGAACCATCCTCTCGGTTGCGATGCACGAGATGCTCAGAATGTTCGTCATCGGTTTGGCCCCGGCCTCCGGCCCGGTGCCGGCTCATGCTCTTAGAGAGGTCTTCGATCTTGCTTATGGTGCGTTTTTCAGCTTCTTCTCCTTCGGGAAGGCTCATAAGCCGGCGGCCGAGTAAGGCTTGATGCTTGTGTATGGCTTCCGCTTCGGAGCACCGGTTGCGGTCGCACGAGATGCCAGGAGCGAGTGTCACTACCTCACAACCGCAGGAATAACGCACGACCGCCGGGGCGTTTGGATAAGCAACTGCCTTTCCCCTGGTAGAGCTTTGTCTCTGCTGCGCCGCGGGCGGACTCAACTTTGACTCCCGGATTGGATGCGCGGCCCAGAGACTACTGCTTCTATGGTGTCGGAAGCCTGCTCAGTAGAGAGGGCCGGGGAAGGACGTCTGCATGGCAGGCCGGCGCCTTCGGACAAGCGCCGGCCTTCGGAAGTTATACAAATCGTGACGCCAGGGTCCCGCGATCCGGCGCACGGAGGTTCGACGAGGACAAGGCCCGACTGTTGCAGCTCGTGGAATCGGTCGAGCAGGGCGTTTCGGCTCCAGCCCCAGGGACGCAGTAGGTTAGACAGGGAAGCGAAATCCAACGAGCCCGCAGTGGATAGAACGTCGAAGCAGAAGGCGAGGGCGTGTTCGTGCTGCACGAGATCCTTGCTAGTAGTAGTGGGCGTGGACCGGGTCATTGCCTCAAACCTCCGCATCGCTTTCACTGCCTTGGCGCTTTTTTGTATGTTCGTCTGAGTCGATTAGGACGGTACAATCCCCACCCTCACGGGGGAACGCAGCCGCCGCTCCGATGGGTAAGAATCTGGGGTTGCCGGCGGACCATTTTCTGAGAGTCCGGTTTTCGAGCTCCTCCTGCCCGAGGTGGGCCAGGACGGGTGAGGCGAACGCGAACAT
>JBARZO010000194.1:0-16635 GCA_049650165.1 Rubrobacteraceae bacterium | reverse complement strand
CTCTCCATGACTGAGGGGACCCTGATCGAGTGGCTCATCGAAGAAGGCACAGAGGTCAATGAGGGCGACGACGTGACGATAGTCGCCCTCGGTCGCATGGTCGGGATGGCGGAGCAGGCGGCAGAGGCGCTCTCCGAAGAGGGGATAGAGTGTGAGATCGTGGACCCACGTACGACCTCTCCGTTGGACGAAGAAACTATCTACGAGAGCGTCGAGAACACGGGGCGTCTCGTGGTCGTGGACGAATCGTACCCTCGGTGCAATATGGCGACGGATATCTGCGCCCTGGTATCCCAAAACTGCTTCGACGATCTGAAGGCCGCCCCTAAGATGGTGACCGCGCCCCACACGCCGCCGCCGTTCTCGCCTTCTCTGGAAGACCTGTTCGTCCCGGACTCTGAAAAGGTCGCCGCTGCGGTGCGAGAGGTTACGGGCTCGGGCGTGGGTTCGCAGGCGTGAGCGAGACGCAGCAGCTCGTCAAGCTCGGGATGCCCAAGTGGGGCCTCTCCATGACTGAGGGGACCCTGATCGAGTGGCTCATCGAAGAAGGCACAGAGGTCAATGAGGGCGACGAGATCGTCGAGGTCGAGAGCGAGAAGATCAACAACGCCGTCGAAGCCCCGTCAGCGGGCATCTTCCGCCGCAAAGTCGCCGGCGAAGGCGAAGTCATCCCGGTGGGCGGAATGCTCGGTGTCATCGCCGATTCCTCTGTTTCCGACGAGGAGATAGATTCCTATGTCGAGGAGTTCCAATCCACCTTCGTCCCCGAAGAAGAGGACGCTGGAGGTCCAGAGCCGGAAACCGTCGAGGTAAACGGTCGCGCCATCCAGTATCTGGAGATGGGCGAAGGCGGCATCCCGCTCGTCTTGGTCCCCGGCTTCGGTGGCGACATAAACATTTTCGTCTTCAACCAGGAGACCCTGGCCGCCGAACGAGCAGTTTATGCCCTAGACCTGCCGGGACACGGCGCATCCTCCAAAGATGTCGGTGAGGGCAACCTAGACTTCTTTGTGGAGGTCGTAGCCGGCTTTCTGGACGAGATGGGGATTGACAAAGCCCACCTGGCCGGACACTCGATGGGCGGTGCGGTGGCGGGCGCATTCGCGGTTGCGCATCCGGCTCGGACGGCTTCGGCTATCCTGATCGCCAGCGCCGGGCTTGGGGAGGAGATCAACACCGACTACATCGAAGGCTTTATAGCCGCGAACCGCCGCAAGGAGATGAAAAACGTCTTGCAACTCCTCTTCGCCGACCCGGACCTCGTTACGCGCCAGCTCGTGAACGACGAGCTCCAATACAAGCGCAAAGACGGCGTGGACGAGGCGCTCCGTAAGGTCGCGGACAGGTTGTTCCCGGATGGCAAGCAGGCCGGGGTCTCGGACCTCTCCGACATCGAAGTCCCGATATTGGCAATCTGGGGCAGCGAGGACGAGATCGTACCGTCGGAGCACTCCGAAAACCTCCCAGACCAGGCCCGCGTAGAGATCCTCGACAGCAAGGGACACATGGTCCAGATGGAGGCGGCGGGCAAGACGAATCGCCTGATCGAGGAATTCCTCTCCGAGCAGGAATAGCGTGTGCCCGAACCTGTAACCGTCGGTGTAATAGCCAACCCCGCTTCCGGGCGCGACATCCGGCGACTGGTCTCGGGCGCGTCGGTCTTCGACAACGCCGAGAAGGGGAACATGGTCTACCGCCTCATGGTGGGCCTCGGGGCCGTCGGCGTCGAGAAGGTACTCCTGATGCCCGCCGCCTCCGGCCTCTACGACAGCCTCGACCGGGCTCTCAACGGCAACAAGTCCAACCCCCAGCAGCAAACTCTACCGGAGTTCGAGTTCCTCGAAATGACCGTCCGGCACGCCGCCCGCGATACTGTAGAAGCGGTTGACGCCATGTGCGAACGTGGCGTGTCGGCCATCGTAGTGCTGGGAGGCGATGGAACCAACCGGATCGTCGCCCGCCACTGCAGCCCGGATATTCCACTCTGCCCTCTCTCGACCGGTACAAACAACGCCTTTCCGGAGATGCGCGAGGCGACCATAGCGGGGATCGCCACCGGCCTGATATCCACCGGAGAGATCGGCGAAGAGGCGCTGCGCCGGGAGAAAATATTGCGCGTCGGCTTGAATGACGTTCTTCACCAGGACTGCGCCCTGGTAGACGTGGCGGTCACGTCGGAGCGCTTCGTCGGGGCGCGGGCGCTGTGGCGGGTGGAGAATATCTTCGAGCTCTTCGTCACCTCCGCCCGCCCGGATGCTGTAGGCCTCTCCTCAGTCGCCGGACTACTGGACCCGATCCCTCGTTCCGCCAAACACGGCCTCCACGTACGCTTCGCAGACCCAAAGATCGCGGATACCGTACTGAACGTGCCGCTAGCGCCTGGCCTCGTCGTTCCTATTGGTGTATCAGAACATCATTACATTGAACCTGGAGAGCCGGTAGGGATAGAACCCATCGCTGGTAGTCTCGCCCTGGACGGTGAACGAGAGATAGAGCTAGGTCCAGACGACCGGGTGCAGATCAGCCTTGACCCGAACGGACCACTTGTCGTGGACATTGGAGAGGCGATGAGGCAAGCGGCCCGACGACGGTTGCTGAATGGAGCCTAGCTTCACGTTCACTTTTTGGTCTAATGCTACATATTTTTCGCCCTTCTCCCTTACGATGGGCAGTGTTTTGTGCAACGATGAAAGGCTAAGAATATAGGGAGGAGCTTATGAAAGGCCTGACTTTGCAAGAGTTGAGAGACCGGATCCGGTCCGGTGAGTACGACGGTCCTACCAGCGGCCTTGCCCGCGGCCACGTCCAGACGAACCTCGTAGTCTTACCGGAGGATTACGCCTTCGATTTCCTGAAGTTCTGCGTACGAAACCCGAAGCCCTGTCCGGTTTTAGAAGTCACCGACGCGGGCTCCCCGGAGCCAGTGGTAATGGCCCCCGAAGCGGACCTTCGTACCGACGTGCCGAAGTACCGGGTCTACGAAAACGGAGAGTTGGTGGACGAGCCATCGGATATACGTTCGCTCTGGCGCGACGACCTCGTATCTTTCCTTATCGGTTGCAGCTTTACTTTCGAAAATGCCTTGCTGGACGCCGGTCTCCGTATAGCGCACCAGGATCAGGGTCGGAACGTTCCGATGTACGTGACGGGCCGTGAATGCGTGGCATCCGGTCCCTTCGCCGGGCCGATGGTCGTCAGCATGCGCCCGTACAAACCCGAGGAGATACCCGTGGCGGTTGCCGCTTCGGGCCGCTACCCGACGATGCACGGGGCGCCGGTTCACGTAGGGGATGCTGAGTCGCTCGGTATAGAGAAACTCGACGAGCCGGAGTTCGGTGAGTCGATCCGGATGGAAGAAGACCAAATTCCCGTTTTCTGGGCCTGCGGGGTTACGCCGCAAGCGGTGGTGATGAGCGCCCGACCGCCGCTCGTGATCACCCACAGTCCCGGCCACATGTTCATCACCGACCGACTGAACACCGAGTATCAGGTCTGATCCTGCCGGTAAGGACCCAGGCTCGCCTCGCTCCGTTTACCAAACTCGTGCGTTATGTTATTTTCGTACCAGGCACGACGAAGGGACAGTGGATCTATGAGCGACGACTCGTTGGACATCTCCGTTGGCATCTCCGGACTCAACCCGTTGGAAGGCTCTTCGAGGATGAAGGATCTGCTGCGGGCTTACACAGCAATATCCAGGGCGCTAAACCTGGCCCAACCTCTTCCCCGCACCCTCGACCTCATAGCGGAGAAGGTCTCGCAGACCATGGACCACAAGTACTGCGCCGTACTCCTGGCCAACGAAAATAGCGAACTGCTAATAGAAGGGTCTTTCGGGCTGAGTGAGGAGTATGCCAGAGCCCTGAACACGGATCTCAAGCAAAGGATAGCTGGCGACGGCGTGATGTCTAGGTCGGTCACCGCGCAAGCCTACAGGACGCAGATGCCAGTATACGTGGCCGACATCACGGCCGATCCCCGATTCAAGCCCTGGCGTGAAGTGGCTTTGAAGGCGGGGTACAAGTCTATCGTGGCGCTCCCGCTGGTGTTCCGGGAAGAGATCATCGGCGTGTTGAACTGCTACGACGAACCTCGCTCCTACACCGAAGACCAGGTAGAGGCCCTTATGGTAGTCGCCGAACAGGCGGCATCCGCAGTGGGCATAACCCGCCTGATCGAAGCGCAGCGGTCAACCATCGAAGAGCTCAATTCCCTCAACCAACACGTCGTCTCCCAGCACGACCGCTTGCAAAGGTCCGAGAAAACTCACGACGCCCTGACCACGCTGCTCCTCGAAGACCGCCCACTGGACGACATTACCGCCACCATCTCGAACCTTCTGTGCGCGCCGGTCGTACTGCAGGACGAGCAATTCCGAGTCCTCTCACAGGCCGTTCCTACCGACGGGTACCTTACAGTATCGTCCCTGAACAGTCATGGGCTCCGGGACATTCGAGAACTCTTGCCCGAACTCAGGGAAGCCGGCCGGGCAAAGAGCCTGAACCAGGAGAAAGAAAACCCAAACAATGGAGAACTGGTCGTAGCGCCTCTGGACCTGGGTGGTCACGAACGTGGATACCTGACGGTGCCGCTGGAAGATGAGGCGGAGAGAGACTTTTTCCTGAGAACGTTGGAGCAGGCGGCCACCATCTACACCCTGTACATGGTCAAGCAGCGGGTGGCCCAGGAGACCGAAGATAGGGTCAAAGGCGACTTGCTGGTGGATCTCCTAGCCGCCCGATATCGGGATGCGGCGGAGGTAAGGGAGCGGGCCCACTACCTCGGCATCGACTTCCGACACGGGCCGTTCAGGATCTTCGTCGCGCGTCACGGGTCTCTGTCGGGCTACCTGGAAAAGAATTTTTCAAACCCCAGAAGCGTAGGCTATGCACGGAGCAAGCTGCTCGCCCTCGCCCGCAACCTGACGGTCGGTTCGGAATCCGGGATGGTCGGCGCCGAGGGCGACCACCTGATCTCGCTGGTTCCCGGCTCGGACAACGACCCGCACCGCATGGCGGAGAATTTGCTCGAAAACATCCGGAAAGAGTTTCCCGGCTTGCCGGTCTGTGTAGGGGTGAGCGCCCCGTGCGAAGATCCCAAGGACTTCGCACCCCACTACGAGGAAATTCGGTCCCTCTTGAAGTTCGCCGAGAGCCTGGGAGCCTGCGAAAAACCGATCCACTACGACGAGTGGAAAGTGTACGGATTGCTACTCCGCAGCGCCGAAAGGAAAGACGTTTTAGACCTGTCACACAGGGTGCTACGACCGCTCCTGGCTCAAGACCATAACGGACAAGGGGAACTGCTACCAACGCTCCAGGCCTACATAGACAACAACCTCAGCCCGAGCCGGACGGCGAAAGCCTTGTACGTACACCCCAACACAGTCAAGTACCGGATCAAGAGGATCTCCGAATTGCTTGACCTGGACCTGGACGACCTGGACAATGTGTTGACGGTGAAGGTCGCACTGACGATCCAAAGTCTACAACCAACCATCATCAGCCCCGAAAACGACCACGAGGAAGGCTCTACAGACCGACCGGCGCCTGGAAACGCCTTACAAAAGCCACAGCATTAGCAATTTGGACAACAATATGGCTCTAATTTTGTCCCTTTGGCTATATATCTTGCCAGGCGTTCAGAATAGTATCTCCGGTTACAGTTGGTTTGGGCGGCAAGAAAGGTTTCGGGGGTGCAGGAAGAGCTAGTGGCGGATGAGGATTCTCGCCGTTATAGGAAAGGCAGCCCTACTACCGGGGCCATCGCCATACGCGGGTAACAGTCTAACGAGGAGGACAGTGGAATGATGAGGCGGCTTAGAAACCTGGGACCGGGGCTTCTGGTAGCGGCGGCATTTATCGGGCCGGGGACGGTAACAACGGCCAGTGTTGCGGGTGCGAGCACTGGCTATGCTCTTTTGTGGGCGCTGGTGTTCTCTATCGCGGCCACTATAGTTTTGCAGGAGATGAGCGCGCGGCTCGGGATCGTGAGCCGGGAGGGACTTGGTGAGGCTCTTCGCACAACTTTCGATAACGTGGTCGTCAAGGTCATTGCAATAATCCTGGTTGTCTCGGCCATAACCATCGGGGCTGCCGCCTTCCAGACGGGGAACATCACGGGCGCTGCGCTGGGCCTCGAAGCCATAACGGGCGTCGCACCGCAGGTCTGGGCGATAATCGTCGGCGTCATAGCGTTCGCCCTGCTGGCATCGGGAATATACTCGCTCATCGAGCGGGTTCTGGTGGTTCTGGTAATCTTGATGAGCGTGGTGTTTATCCTGACGGCGGTCCTCGTACGGCCGAACGTCGGTGACATCCTGGCCGGTATGTTCGCGCCGGGTATCCCATCTGGCTCTCTGGTTACGGTCGTGGCCCTTATCGGGACGACCGTGGTTACTTACAACTTCTTCTTGCACTCTAGTTCGGTGCAGGATAAGTGGCCGGAGAGCGTGCCGACGGACGAGGCTTTGGGACAGGCCCGGTTCGACACGGGGGCTTCCATAATTCTGGGGGGCATTATTACGTTGGCGATCATCGTGACCGGCGCGGCGGCCTTTTTCGGCACCGGTACCGAGATAGAGGACGCCGGGCAGATGGCCCAGCAGCTCGAACCACTCCTGGGACCGGCGGCCAAGTGGTTCTTCGCTATCGGGCTCTTCGGGGCCGGGCTAACCAGCGCGGTCACGGCGCCTCTGGCCGCGGCTTACGCGACCTCGGGAGCTTTCGGTTGGGGCCGTGACCTGAAGAGCTGGAAGTTCCGGGCGGTGTGGGCGGGGGTCATAATCTTCGGCACCACCCTGGCGGCTCTAGGGACCAGCCCGGTCCAGATCATTATCTTCGCCCAGGCGGCGAACGGCATCCTGTTGCCGATGGTCGCTATCACGCTCCTGATCGTCATGAACCGCTCCGACCTCCTCGGGCGCTACCAAAACGGAATAGTAGGAAACATTTTGGGCGGTATCGTCGTCCTGGTCGCCCTCTTTCTCGGCGGACGGACGCTCTTCAGTGTCTTCACGACCCTGTTCGGAGGCGGCGGATGAGCAAACAGCGACTCGGCGTAGACGTCGGCGGCACCTTCACCGACCTGGTTGCTCTCGGCGACGGGGACGTGCTGATGGCAAAAGTCCCTTCCACGCCGCAAGATCAGTCCGAAGGCGTAATGAACAGCGTACGGGCGGGTGAGATCTCAGCCGACAACGTCGCCGCTTTTGCCCACGGCATGACGGTTGCAACGAACGCCCTCCTGGAACGCAAGGGCGCCCGGACGTCCATCGTCACCACGGCAGGCTTCCGGGACGTGCTGGAGATAGCCCGCCAGGAGCGACCGGATCTGTACGACCTGACCAAACATCGCCCCGAAACCCTAGTTCCGCGCGAACTGCGCTTCACCGTAAAAGAACGAATGGGACCGGACGGGGAAATAGAACCGTTGGACGAGGATAGTCTTGAAAAGGTGATCTCGGAGCTCAAAGAAGCAGAGGTCGAGGCGGTGGCCGTGTGCCTGCTCTTCGCCTTTATGCACCCGGAGCACGAGAAATGGGTTGGCGAAGCCCTGCGCGAGGCGTTGCCGGACCTGCACGTCTCTCTCAGTAGCGAAGTCTTGCCGGAGTTTCGCGAGTACGAGCGCTTCTCGACCACCACCGCAGACGCATATCTCGGGCCAAAGCTCGCCGCCTATCTACACAACCTGGCCGGAGAGGTGGAGGGAGCCGGCATACCGACGCCCCTGATCATGCAGTCCTCCGGCGGGATCATAGACCTGGAAGTCGCCGCCCGGGGCGCGGCGGCGTGCGTTCTCTCCGGCCCGGCGGGCGGGGTGGTCGGTGCGGCCTACGTCGCGGCGGCCGGCGGTTACGAAAACCTTCTTACCTTCGACATGGGCGGTACCAGTTCGGACGTAGCCGCGATCCTAGAGGGCGAGGCGCTCACCACCACGGAAGCCGCGACGGCGGGCGTCCCCATAAAACTACCGACCGTCGACATCCATACCGTTAGCGCCGGCGGCGGCTCTCTAGCCTGGGTCGATGCGGGCGGCGCCCTGCGCGTCGGTCCTCACTCTGCGGGAGCTGAGCCCGGCCCCGCCTCGTACGACAAGGGGGGCGAAGAGCCCGCCGTCACGGACGCGAACCTCTTTCTCGGCTATCTGCAGGATGGCACGGAGCTCGGCGGCGAAGTCGTGCTGAACCGGGAACGGGCCGAGAAAGCGTTAGAAAAGGTGGGCAAAGAAGCCGGCATGGACGCCCTGGAAACGGCGCTCGGCGTCGTGCAGGTGGCGAACACGGAGATGGTCGGCGCCCTGCGGGTCATCAGCGTGGAAAAAGGCCTCGACCCGCGGGAGTTCGCCCTGGTCGCCTTCGGTGGCGCAGGGCCGATGCACACCTGCGACCTGGCGGAGGAGTTGAACATGAACACCGTGCTCGTTCCTAAAGCCAGCGGCGTCCTGAGTGCTTTGGGACTCGCCGTCTCGGACGTGCGCCGCGACTATGTCACCCCGCTCCTCTCCCCGCTGGACGAGTTGGAAGAAAGCCGGATCGAGGACGCCTTCGGAAAAATGGAAAGCCAGACGGAGGAGCATCTGAACGGCCCCGAGCACACCCGGCGGGCCGACCTGCGCTACGCGGGGCAGTCCTTCGAGTTGACGGTCGGCGCAGACGACTTCGGCGCGCTCCCCGACAACTTCCACTCCGCCCACGAGCGGCGCTACGGCTACCGGATGGAAGAAGAGTCGGTGGAACTCGTGAACCTGCGCCTCATCGCCACCGTGCCCGTCGAACGCCCGAAGCTGAAAGAGAAAGAACCCGAAGGTGATGCCGTATCCGGCCACCGGGAGGCAAACTTCGACGGTGATTGGATGGAGATCCCGATCCTGGACCGTACAAAGATGGGCGTCGGCTCGGAAGTCGAAGGGCCGGCGGTCGTGGAGTTCGCCGAGTCTACGTGCGTGGTGCGGCCCGGCTGGGGCGGCAAGATCGACGAGGCGGGAACCCTTATTCTGGAGCGTGAACAATGAGCAACGTAAAGCTCGACCCGGTAACACTATCCGTACTCGCCAGTGCCCTCTCCGGGGCGGCAGAGGAAATGGGAGCAGTCCTGATCCGGGGCGCCTACTCCTCGAACATCAAGGAACGTCGCGACTGCTCGACGGCCCTGTTCGACGCCGAAGGTAAGATGGTTGCCCAGGCCGAGCACATCCCGGTTCATCTCGGCGCGATGCCCGAGGCGGTAGCGGCGGTGATGGGGCGGAACCCCGAGCCCGGCGACGTCTTCGCCCTCAACGACCCTTACTCTGGTGGGACGCACCTGCCGGATATAACGCTCGTCTCGCCGGTCGCGCACGAGGATGAGATTATCGGGTACGCTGTCACGCGGGCGCACCACTCGGATGTTGGTGGAATGAGTCCCGGCTCCATGCCGTCGGACTCTCGCGAGATCTACCAGGAAGGCATTATCATCCCGCCGGTACGGCTCGTACACGAGGGCGAGTACGTGGACGAAATTCTGGACCTTATCCTCGCCAACGTCCGCACGCCGGACCTGCGTCGGGGCGACTTGCGGGCACAAATAGCAGGCAACAACCTGGCCCAGACTCGGGTCTCCGAGCTGATCGAACGCCGCGGCAAGGACACGGTGCTTACCGCTTTCGAGGAGGTCATCGCCTACACCGAGCGCCGCACCCGCGAAGCCATCCGGGATCTCCCTGACGGCGAGTACACCGCCGAGAGTGAGATTGAGGGCGACGGCGCCACCGACGACGACATCCCGATCAAAGTCTCCGTCAAGATAGAAGACGACGAGATAACGATAGACTTCACCGGCACCTCTGACGCCGTCGCGGGTAATGTGAACTGCCCGCTCGCCGTTACCCGCTCCTCTTGCTACTTCGCCCTGAGGGTCCTGCTCCCCGGCGACGTACCGGCGAACGCCGGAACCTACGCCCCACTTACCATAAAAGCCCCCGAAGGTAGCCTCGTAAACGCCGAGAGTCCCTCAGCGGTCGTGGCCGGCAACGTCGAGACCAGCCAGCGAGTCTCGGACACTATACTGCTCGCTTTCTCCGGGGCGGCGGATCTGATCGCCGGTGGACAGGGCACGATGAACAACCTCATAATCGGCGGCAAAGATTGGACTTACTACGAAACTATCGGCGGCGGCCAGGGTGCGAGCAAAGCAGCGGACGGCCCCTCCGGCGTCCATGTCGGTATGAGCAATACCCTCAACACGCCCATAGAAGCACTCGAACTGGAGTACCCGATGCGCGTCGAGCGCTATGAACTTCGCCGCGACTCCGGCGGAAGCGGAGAGCATCTCGGCGGCGACGGCGTTGTCCGTTCCGTCAAGGTTCTGGAGCCCGCCAGCCTCTCCATGCTTACCGACCGCCGACGCCACGGCCCGCAGGGCCTGGAAGGCGGAGAATCCGGTGCGTTCGGTAAGAACCTGCTCAACGACGAGGAGTTGCCGCCAAAGGTCAGCCGGGAGCTTTCGGAAGGTGATGTGGTCACGGTCGAAACGCCCGGGGGCGGAGGTTACGGGAAAGCCGCGAATTAGAGGGTTTCGTATTCAGGCGGGGTAGGTAGGGGCTCTTCTTTGGCCGTCAACGCGAGCACCACCGTCGCGCTCGTCCAGCCAAGCGGCGCTACAGCCTGTGGGTCCCCTGCGCCGTCCACTTTCTCCGGAAACGAGCCGAGATTTGTTCGGTGCTCCGCGAGCCAGCCGATATAGAGGCCCGCTTTCTCCTCGTCCCCGCTAGCCGCGGCTGAGAGGGCAAAGAAGGCGGTCTCCGGGGTCCAGGCTACGGTGGGCTTCTGACGCCATTTCTCGCCGGGCAGCATACCGCCGTTCGGGGCCCGCAGTTTCTTTGCCGCGTCGGCTATAGATCTTTCCACAGCCTCGTCCGGAGGCGCGAAAGGCGGGGCCGCGAAGTTTACGGCGGCGTCGGCTCCGCTGCCGGGGCGGGTCGTGCGCTGGTACCCATCAGGGGCGAACTCCCGACGGATTGCCTCGTCGAGCCGGTCGGCGGCTCTCGTGTAGCGCCGGGACTCGGAGTCGTATCCGAACTGCGCTGCCAGATCCGCCGAGGACCGGAGGCCCGTACGCAGCGGTGCCGCGGTACCGAGGTTCGGCCTCCAGGTGGATATCTCCCAGTAGTCCGCACCACCGGGCGGCAGTCCGCCGGGACCGAGAGAATCGGCTGCGGCGTCGGCGGCTTTGTTGACGGCGGGCCAGAGTGCTTCGGCTTCGCGATTGGCTCCTTCGGATGCGGTAGAAGAATAGAACCAGACAGCCCAGGGGAACCAGCCGGTCGCGTCGAGTTGCGGGTCGCGACCGTCGAGTAGCGGCGCTCCACCCGGTTTGTAGCGGGCTTCCCAGGTTCCGTCTTCGTTCTGCACGGTAGCTAGAAATTCGAGTATTTCGTAGGATTCGTCGTGGTGTCCGTTGGCGGCGAAGGCGACGGCTGCCCAACTCGCATCGCGGGGCCAGACGTAATTCCAGCGCTCGTAGCGGCCCGCCACCGCCGCGCCATTGGGATCCGTCAGCAGGCGCAAGTCCAGCAGGGCGCGTTCCGCCATCCGGCGTTCCTTCTCCGTTGAACCGGGGACTGAGCCCTGATCCAACCAGGAGCGGGATTCTTCGACAGCCGTCTGGGCGCCGGGGTCTTCTGGTGAAACGGTGACGGGTTCGGTCTCACCTATTGGCAAATAGCGCAGGTTGCCGTCGGGCAAGCGCAGAACGTTGGAACCGGGCAGGTACGAAGCGCCCCGGGCTTCTTCCGGTGGAATTGCGTAGGTAGAGGCTTCGTTACCGAGAAGTCCGGCCATCTGGAGTGGGACCGGGTCGGGATACTCTCTGGCTTTCAGTATCTGCCCGGCACCGAGGATGAGAGATAGAACCAGAACGAGTCCCGCCAGCGCCACATATCCCCAAACGTAACGTGTTCTACCGCTTCTCCTCCTCCGTCGCATATCACGGTAGATTTTAGAGCATTCGGGATAATGATAGTTTCGGCAGGCTAACGGGCATCGTAGCTTGCCGCGTGAGAGTCCTGCGGCACGACGATTTTCAGGGCGTTGGGAGACACGGAGAACTTCAGCGGGGTACGGGCCACCAGTTCGCCGTCCACGTTCACCGACAGTTCCGGCTCGGTCTCCAGGCACACCCGCGAGGTGCGGTAGTGGTTCACGCTCCCGTTCGAAACGAAGTCCCCGCTCTTTAGATATCGGGCGACCCCAAAGAGGTCCCGATGCCGACCGAGTTCTATCGTTTAAACGTCAAGGGATCGGTCGTCTATGCTGGAGTTCGGGGCCACTACCATGCCGCCCCCGTAGAACCGGCCGTTCCCGACGGCTACTTGCAACAGACGACCGTGTTCGACGGGTTCGTGGTCGTCGTCCGGGAAAGAAAGCCGGGCGGCGAAAGGTTCGTGCCGCAAGAAAGCCCGGAAGGCGGCTACCGGGTAGGCCAGCGCCCCCGCCCGGCGCTTCAGCCCCGGTGAGAGCGTCCGCGTAACCCCCACCCCGAGACCTACGGAAGCGACGTTCACGTAGTAATTATCTCCGGCAAGCCCCTGGTCCGCGTCAACCACTTTGCCACGGGCGATCGTCTCGCAAGCCCTTTCTACGTTGGAGGGGATGCCCAACGTCCTGGCGAAGTCGTTTGCCGTCCCAAGCGGCAGCAGGCCCAGCACCGCATCCCGGCCGACGAAGAAGTCCACCACGGAACTGACCGACCCGTCACCACCACCCAGGATCACGAACTCGCACCCTTCTTCCAGTACCTCTTTGACGATCTCGGGGAGCCGGGCCGGGTCCCGCACGGCGTATATAGCTTTCGGAAGAAGACTGTACTTCTCCAACGTGTCGGCGCATTCGATGAGCGCATGCTCGCCACTCCGGGCGCGAGTGTTGACGACCAGCGCCGTCCGGCTCATTCGGATTAAATCTTCGGCATCGCCCAAAAGTTGCTCTCCACAGAATAGCGTCGCGGTTTTCTCTGCAAGTTCTCCAATGAGTTATACGACGTGCGTCGCCTACGGTTTCCGGTATTTCGTCGTACTTCCCGGGTACCGGCGCACCTTTCTTCGCCGAAAAGGGTCTCCATCTACCTTCTTACCGGATCGGTCAATGATTAGAACAGAGTTGCGGAGAACATACCGCTGTGGAAGAATCCGGCTTCAGGGTTTCTTTGGGAAGGAGAATTGGTGAACTTCGACTATTCCGAAAAGGTTCAGGAACTTCGGGCGCG
This sequence comes from Rubrobacteraceae bacterium, assembly GCA_049650165.1. GTDB lineage: Bacteria > Actinomycetota > Rubrobacteria > Rubrobacterales > Rubrobacteraceae > SIRX01. The sequence goes on along the minus strand of JBARZO010000194.1, from coordinate 3,394 downwards.
GCTCGAAGAGTTTATGGGCGAACGCGTCTATCCGAACGAGAAGGTCTTCGAAGAACAACTCGCGGCGGCGGAGAGCCGGTGGATGATCCCACCGGTAATGGAGGAGCTTAAAGCCGAAGCGAAAGACGCCGGGCTCTGGAACTTGTTCCTGCCGGATTCAGAATACGGCGCGGGCTTGACGAACCTGGAGTACGCACCCCTGTGCGAGATCATGGGCCGCTCCCCCATCGCCCCCGAAGTCTTTAACTGCAACGCGCCCGACACCGGCAACATGGAAGTCCTGGTCCGTTACGGGACGGAAGAACAGAAACAGCAATGGCTCGAACCACTGTTGAACGGTGAGATAAGGTCCTGCTTCGCGATGACCGAGCCGGACGTAGCCTCCTCGGACGCCACCAACATCCAGTCGAGCATCGTGCGCGACGGGGATGACCACGTCATAAACGGCAAAAAATGGTGGATCTCCGGGGCCGGCGACCCGCGCTGCGAAATCTCCATCTTCATGGGCAAGACGGATTTCGAGGCCCGCCGCCACGAGCAGCAGTCCATGGTACTCGTCCCCCTCGACACGCCGGGCGTTACGATCCACCGCACCCTCAGCGTCTTCGGCTACGACGACGCGCCCCACGGCCACGCGGAGATAACCTTCGAAGACGTGCGGGTTCCGGCGGAGAACATCATCTGGGACGAGGGAAAGGGATTCGCAATCGCCCAGGGCCGTCTCGGACCGGGCCGCATCCACCACTGCATGAGGCTCATCGGGGTTGCGGAGCGGTCGCTGGAGTTGATGTGCGCCCGCGTAAAAGAACGTGAGGCGTTCGGTAGGCCTCTCGCAGAGCAGGGTGTCATCATGGAGTGGATCGACGACTCCCGCATCGAGATAGACCAGGCAAGATTTCTGACCCTGAACGCCGCCCACATGATGGACACCGTAGGTAACAAAGAAGCGCGTTCGGAGATAGCCCAGATCAAAGTGGTAGCCCCGAACGTCGCCCTGAAAGTCCTCGACCGGGCCATCCAGGCCCATGGTGGCGGCGGAGTCTCAGACGACTTCCCGCTGGCGGCATTCTGGGCCAACTCCCGCACCCTGCGCCTCGCCGACGGTCCTGACGAAGTCCATCGGGCCTCCGTAGCCAAACAGGAACTAAAGAAAGAGCACAAGATCCGAGCCTAAAGAACCTCCCGTAAAGTAGGCAAGAACACTACTTGCCGCAACAATAACACTCGGCAGGTTTTGAAGCGGAGCAATGTGGGTGAGTTATGCGATTCTGTTGTTAGCAGAGTGAGGAGGTAGGTTACAGGAGAGCTATAGCGTGCGTTTGTAGGCAATTTCCATGCAAAGAATCCTCTATAAGAAAGGTAGATAAAAATGAAGAAGCTAATGTTGCTGGCAGCGATGCTGGCTATGGTGCTGATAGCCGCCGCACCGGCTCTCGCGCAGACCACCGCCGACACCTTCGCAGATCAAGATTTCGTGGGTGACACTACGGTTACGTCCTTCAACCTGGCTAGTCAGGGAGACTTCACCCAGACGGCCAACATCTCTGGAGATGTGAACCTCGGTTCTCCGGGACTGGCCGGCGTAGGGGCCCAGACCGTCACGCAAACGGGCGTTCAGGCCCAGGTTCCGGTAAGCATCTCCGCCAACCTGCAGCAGGTGCCGGTCAGCCTGGCCGCTGACGCCGACCTGCAAGCCATACTCGGTCTGTAAATAGAAGCTGACAGACTACATTTTTCGAGAAAGTAGGTAAGAATGAAGAAGCTAATGTTGCTGGCAGCGATGCTGGCTATGGTGCTGATAGCCGCCGCACCGGCTCTCGCGCAAACCACCGCCGACACCGTTGCGGACCAGGACTTCGTGGGCGACACCGGAGTAACGTCTTTCAATCTGGCTAACCAGGGGGACTTCACCCAGACTTCTACGATCTCCGGTGATATCAACGTCGGTTCCGCTGACGGCATCGCCGCTGGAACCCAGACAATCACCCAGACCGGGGTTCAACTTCAGGTGCCGGTTAGCGCTGCGGTAAACGCCCAGCAGGTTCCGCTGAGCGCCGCTGTTGACCTCGACGCTCTGGTCGCCCTCGGGCTGGGCCTTTAGTAACCTGGCTATATAATTCTCGAGCACCAGAGGATAATAAGAGGAGGGCGAAATTTAATCCGCCCTCCTTTTTAGTTTTCACCGGTCACCTTATTTTTCCCTCACCAGGGCTATACTCTTTCGACGGCGCATTACACAGTGGGAGGCCAGATGCCGGCAGAGATGACCGGAGGCAAGATAACCAACGTGCGGGGAACGGTAGTGACTTTTCAGCAGAAGTGCGAAAACTGTGGCTACGTTTTCGACTGGAACAAGACAACCATAGTACCCGCGTACGGCTCCCGGAACGTGCGCCCTTTTACCTGCCCGGAATGCGGGAATTACCAGGAAGTTTCAGTAAGTCATTTCAAGTAGCGTCGCCGGGCTACGCGGCTTTCGCCCTGCTCTCTACTAGTTCGGCCTGTACCACCAACCGCTGCGAGTAGTCGGGGAGCGTGCAGGTCTGCAAGCTGACTATGTTCTTCCCGACTGGCTGGGTAACGGAAAGGTCTTCGGGGGTAGTAACGACCCGGTTGTATACCTGGTAAATGTACTTGGTACCGGCTGTATCTCTCAACACAACCCGGTCGCCGGTCTTCAATTTGTTGAGGTCGTAGAAGACGAGGAAGCTCTTCGTATTGGGGTAGCCTAGACGATGCCCCGCTATGTACACGTTTGAACCCGCATCCCACGGATATCCCGTGGTATTGAGTCGTATCGTGCCCGCGCCGAGTTTCTCCTCATCGGTCGCGGCGGAGGTGTACACGGGAACATTCTTTGCCCGCTGCATCTTGGGTACGGTTAGCCGCAACGTGTCGTCGCTGGGAGCCGGAGCCGAGCCGGTGACACCGCCCGTCTGCAAGCCTATTACGACTATCCCAACAGCCACGAGCAGCAGCGCCAACCCGGTAGCGAACAAGCTCTTTCTACCGAATATTCTACGTTTGTTTCGGCTAGAGTGAGTCTGGAATTTGCGCCGACTCTTGTAGGTCTTGTAACTCTCGCGTTCCATGACGAACATCTTAGCATTGCCGGGTTACAAAGCTATAACAATCCGGGCAACTATTCATTACAGTCTGCAAACCTGCCAGGTAGCTCGAAGCTGCAGTTTTCCGAGCCTAGTCGAACACTTCCGGCATGTTCGGCATAGGTGGCTCGAAATTATCTCCGCCAGAACCACCGGACGGTTGAGACCCCGAACCAGAAGACCCGGAGGAAGGTTGCTGGGGTTGGGGTTGATTCTGTTGAGGCTCGGCAGGGGTCGCCTCCGGTTCGGCAGGGGTCGCCTCCGGTTCGGCAGGGGTCGCCTCCGGT
>JBARZO010000193.1:0-3069 GCA_049650165.1 Rubrobacteraceae bacterium | reverse complement strand
GGCAAGACCACGGCGCCCGCGTTTAGGATTCCGTAGTAGGCTATCACGTACTCGGGCACGTTCGGCAGCATGATCGCCACCGTGTCGCCGGGCTTCACGCCCATCGAGACGAGGGCGTTCGCGAACTTCTTAGCGGCTGTGCGTAGCCCTGCATAGTCAATAACGCGGTCATCCAGAATTAGCGCAGGTTTCTCAGGCCTCTTCTCGGCACTCTCTTCAAGCAGGACCGCCAGGTTCAGGGTCACGACGAGACCTTCTTGCCCTGCTCGTCGTACTCGTACCAGCCTGTGCCGGTCTTGCGCCCGAGATCACCCTTTTCGAATTTCTCTTCGACGCTCTTGCTCGGCTTGTCTTCGGGGTCTCCGCTCTCTTCGTAACGGGCCATCTTGACGTAGTAGCCGATGTCTATACCGGTGAGGTCCATAAGCTCGAAGGGGCCCATCGGATGACCCAGGGCCGTTTTGCACGCCGTGTCTATGTCCTCGAAGGAGGAAATGCCGTTCTCGTAGAGGTAGATCGCCTCGTCTCTCAAAGCGCCGAGGATGCGGTTGGCGACGAAGCCAGAGATCTCTTTTTCGAGAATAACTGGCGCCTTACCGATCCTGTGGGTTAGCTCGACAGTCGTCTCTACGGTAGCGTCCGAGGTCTCCGGACCCCGCACCACCTCGACGCACTTCATCACCAGTGCTGGGTTGAAGAAGTGCATGTTGCACACCTGGTCGGGACGGCTCGTAGCGTCGGCAATCTGCGAGGAGACGATGGTCGAGGAGTTGGTGGCGAGAATGGCGTGCTCCGGCGCTACCTCGTCGAGCTGGGCGAAGATTTCGCGTTTGACGTCTAGCTTCTCCACAGCGGCTTCTATAACTACGTCGGACTCCGTTGCCGGGCCTTCCAGATCGGTGGTGAAGTCCATCCGTCCGAAGGCGGCGTCAACCTCCTTCTGGCTATTCCGCTCTTTCTCGACATTACGCGCCATGCGTTTTTCTAGTTGCTTTCTAGCTTCTTCAAGCATGTTCTCGTCGATATCCTGCACTGCGACCTCGTAGCCGGCCAAGGAACAGACCATCCCGATCTGGGATCCCATTGCCCCTGCACCGATCACGAGTATCTTGCTCACTTTGTCTATGTGGGGCTCTGACATCCCTATCTCCCTTTAAACTCCGGATCGCGTTTTTCTAGAAAGGCGCTCGTGCCCTCTCGTTTGTCTTCGCTGCTATAGAGTACCGTCTGGGCCAGACGCTCGATCGTCAGGCCTGTCTGCTGATCTGTGTCGAAGCCAGCCTGTATGGCGATCTTGGCGAGGCGCACGGCGAGAGGTCCTTTCGACAGTATCTGCCCGGCGGTCTCCTGCACAGTGTCCATAAGATCTGCTTGTGGTACCACCTGCGACACCAAGCCGATGCCTTGAGCCTCATCGGCTTCTATGATGCGGCCGGTCAGGATCATCTCTATAGCCCGCCCCTTACCGACCAATCGGGCGAGGCGCTGAGTACCTCCGGCGGCGGGGATGATGGAGAGCCCGGTCTCCGGCAGCCCGAGCCGGGCATTCTCAGAGGCTATGCGCACGTCGCAGGCCATCGCAAGTTCGCAGCCACCCCCGAGCGCGTAACCATTCAACGCTGCAATGGTGGGTTTCTCGAAACCTTCGATCTCATCGTAGAGCCGCTGCAACCGGGCAGCGAGCCCGTCGAGCATCGTCCTCTCCTTGAGCTCCCCTATGTCCGCCCCGGCCACGAAAGCCTTCTCGCCGGCCCCCGTGAACACCGCGACGCCAACAGAGTCATCCTCACGCAGTTCATCGAGAGCACTGCGCAACTCTTCCAGAACTTGCTGATTCATGGCATTGCGGACGTCCGGGCGGTTGATGGTAATGAAACCAATTCCATCCCGGGAATCAGTAACCAGGGTTTCGTAAGCCAAAATATCCTCCTACTTGAAAGCGGGGGTACCGGTGAGTGCATTGCCCAGGATCAGGGTGTGTACCTCACTGGTACCCTCATACGTCAGCACACTCTCCAAATTACTCATGTGTCGCATGATCGGATATTCGAGGGTGACGCCGTTTCCCCCCAAGATAGTCCTCGCCTCCCGAGCTATCTCCAACGCTTCCCGCACGTTGTTTAGCTTCCCGAACGAGATGTGCTCGGGTTTCACCCTACCCTCGTCCTTCAACCGCCCGATGCGCCACGCCACAAGCAAACCTTTATCTATCTCTAGCATCATGTCCACCAGCTTCTGCTGCGTTAGCTGGAATGAAGATACCGCCTTGCCAAACTGCTCCCGCTCTTTGGAGTAGGTAAGGGCGCTTTCGTAGCAGTCACGGGCTGCTCCCATCACACCCCAGATGATGCCGTACCTCGCTTCTCCCAAACAGGTAAACGGTCCTTTGAGTCCCGTGACTTCCGGCAGCACGGCTTCTTCCGGGAGTCGCAAGTCCTCGAAGTAGAGCTCGCTCTGGATGGAAGCTCTCAGACTAAGCTTGTGCTCTATGTCTATTGCACTGTAGCCGGGGGTATCTGTTGGCACTAGAAAGCCCCGGATACCGTCCTCGGTCTGGGCCCAGACTACTGCTACGTCGGCTATGGAGCCCATCCCGATCCAACGCTTCGAACCGTTTAGGATCCAGTCCGTACCATCCTTACGGGCGTTGGTCTTCATGGAGGCTGGATCCGAACCTGCACTAGGTTCTGTGAGACCGAAAGCACCTATTGCCTCACCCGTAGCCAGCTTCGGCAACCACTGTTGTTTCTGTTCTTCGGAGCCGAACTTGTGGATGGCACTCATCACTAGAGAGCCTTGCACGCTGACGAAAGTCCGGAGGGAAGTATCACCGGCTTCCAGTTCCATGCAGGCCAGGCCGTATTCCGTGGCGCTCTTGCCGGCGCAGCCGTAGCCTTCGAGGTGCATGCCCAGGAGCCCTGCCTCACCCATCTGGGGTACTATCTCACGGGGGAAGTGGGCATCTTCGTACCAGTCTTTGATGTTGGGTGAGATCTTCTCCTGTACGAAGGAGCGAGCATCGTCGCGTACGGCAAGCTCTTCGTCCGAGAGTAGCTCGTCCAGGGCGAG
>JBARZO010000192.1:0-1657 GCA_049650165.1 Rubrobacteraceae bacterium | reverse complement strand
TCGTCAGGTCGCCCGAAGCCCCAAAGATCACCACGACCCCCGGCTCCGGGACCCGGGGCAATCGTCCCTCGTCCCGGAGAGCATTCTGTTGTGTTTGCTGGGTGTCGGCCACGTTCTAAGCCCTCCTTACTCCTGGTCGCTGGGGCTAGACTCCTTGACGGCGTGCCCACCGAACTCGTTGCGCAGCGCGGCTATGGTCTTCATTGCGAAAGACTCCTCGTCCCGCGAGGCGAAACGGGCGAACAGAGACCCAGCGATGGTAGCCGCCGGCACGCTCTCTTCGATCGCCTCCATCACCGTCCACCGGCCCTCGCCAGAATCGTCTACGTAAGCCTCTATGCTAGACAGCTTTCCGTCCTTCTCGAAAGCACTCTCGGCCAACTCCAGCAGCCAGCTACGAATAACGCTGCCCTGGTTCCAGAGGCTCGCGATGGCCCGATGGTCCAGATCGTAGCGAGACTTCTCCAGGATCTCGAACCCTTCGCCGTAAGCCTGAAGCATCCCGTACTCGATACCGTTGTGAACCATCTTGACGAAGTGCCCCGCACCCGCATCCCCGACGAAAGCGTAGCCGTTTTCGGGGGCGAGCGTCTTGATGGCGGGCTCGACGTGCTCGAAGGCGTCGGAGTCACCGCCGACCATCGTACAGTAGCCGATGTCGTAACCCCAGATGCCGCCGCTGATGCCGGCGTCCAGCCATTTGCGTCCCGAGTCCCTGACCTCTTTGGACCGCGCCACGGAGTCCCGGAAATAGGAGTTGGCCCCGTCTACGATAATGTCGCCCTCGTCGCTGTGCTGAATGAACTGCTGGACCATATCGTCGGTTACGTCTCCGGCCGGTAGCATGGACCACAGCACCCGCGGCGACTCTAGCTTCCCGACAAACTCCTCGACACTGTAAGCGCCTTCGGCCCCAGCCTCTACAGCCTCATCAACCTTGCCCTCCGAGCGGTTGCCGGCGACGACGCGATGTTCGCCGCTGTCCGCGAGCCGACGGACCATGTTGAAGCCCATCCTCCCCATACCCCAAATCCCTACATCCATACGTTTCTCCCTTCGGTCGAAAAGCCGGTCGGCTGGTTGTCAGGCCTAGCTGGCTACCTTTTTGGTCTGCTGCTCTATCTCTCCCAGAAGCTCGTCGAAGGAATCGGAGAACTTCTGTACGCCTTCCTTCTCCAACAACTCTGTTATTTCATCGTAATCTATACCGGCTTCTTCGAGATCTTTGAGAAGCTGGCGGGCATCGTCAAGACCCTCCTCGATTGTCTCCCGGATCTCCGCATGGTCCTTTACGTCTTCGATGGTGGACTTGGGCATGGTGTTGACCGTATCCGGCCCAACGAGAGTCTCGACGTAGAGAACGTCCCGGTACTCCGGGTTCTTGGTCGAGGTGGAGGCCCACAGGGGGCGCTGTACGGTGGCGCCTTTGGATTCCAAAAACTCCCACTCGGGACCGGAGAAGATCTCCTTGAATTCCTGGTAGACGAGTTTGGCGTTGTCTACGGCAAGCCGGCCCTTGAGGTCGTCGCGCCCGATCTCATCCAGCCGGTCGTCGGTCTCACTGTCTACCCGACTGATGAAGAAGCTGGCGACGCTCTCTACCGTAGATGGGTCGCCACCGTCGGCCACGAGACGCTGCAAGCCCCGGATGTAAGCC
>JBARZO010000191.1:0-2952 GCA_049650165.1 Rubrobacteraceae bacterium | reverse complement strand
TAGGGGAGGTGCTCTTCCAGACTGATGCCGAAGGCCACTACGTCTTTCTCAATAGCGCCTGGGAAGGGATCACCGGCTTCACTGTCGAAGAAAGCCTCGGCAAGAGCTATCTGGAATTCATCCACCCCGACGATCTGCAGCGAAACTTGGAAGACTTCGAGCAGATGGGAGAGCATAGTGACGAATATACAGGATACGAGGCCAGGTTCCTTGCCAAAGACGGTAGCCCGCGCGACGTCGAGATCAAATTCCGAGAGCACTTCGACGCCCAAGGAAACCTGATCAGCACCTCGGGCACCATCAACGACATCACCGAACGTAAGCGGGCTGAGGAGGAACTCGCAAAAAGCGAAGAACGCTTCCGCTCTCTCGTCCAGAACGCCTCGGACCTCATCACGGTCGTTGATGCCGGTGGGATCATCACCTACGAGAGCCCCTCAAAAGAGCGCATACTCGGCTATGGGCCACAGGAGCTGGTGGGGAGGTCCGTCCTCGAGCATGTTCACCCGGACGACCTCGAATACGTTTCGACCGAGTTCGTTAACGTCCTATCTCACCCCAGGTATTTGTCGGAGGAACCGGTGGAGTTCTGGTACCGTCACGCCGACGGCACGTGGCGCTACCTGGAATCTCTGGCCGCCAACTTGCTCGAAGACCCTGGTGTGGGGAGCATCGTAATCACCTCGCGCGATCTAACAGAACGCAAGAAGCTCGAAGAGCAACTCTCCTACCAGGCCTTCCACGATCCCCTAACCGGACTGCCGAACCGTAGCTCGCTCCAAAGAGATTTCGAGCGGGCCACCAGCTATCCAACAACCCGCCCATACGACTACGACGATCCGTCGGGCGATCCGCCAGACGATTCGCCAAGTGGTCCGCAGGGCGGTTCGCAGGACGGGTCACTCTATATGGGGATCCTTTTCCTGGATCTCGACGGCTTCAAAAGGATAAACGATTCTATGGGCCATGAGACTGGAGACAAGTTACTCCAGGCGGTCGCCGAACGTCTCAAGAGTAGAATGCGGGCGGGGGACAGCGTCGCGCGACTCGGAGGCGACGAGTTTTGTGTCCTGCTCGCCGGCATTTCAGATTCCGCCGAAGCGATTCAGATCGCCGAACGCCTAAAGGCTTCCCTCGAAACGCCTTTTTCGATCCCGACTGGGGTCTCAACCGATAACATCGGCAACACTGGCAATAACTCTTCGCGGATCTCTTTGAGCGCCAGCATAGGCATCGCCGTAGGAAAGCTGGACGACAATCACTCCCTGGACGAACTATTGCGTGAGGCCGACGCGGCCATGTATCGGACCAAGAAGCGCGGCGGAGACCTCTACGAGATTGTAGAACTCAAAGAAAGCACGGGCTAACTAAATACTAGCCTGGCCGTGGAGATAGCCTAGCTCTGGAGGCTGGCGAAACCGAAAGATCGGTGGACCGTGAAAAGACTACACAATTCGGATGAGTCGCCAGGCGAGTCGCAGGAACAGTCGGGTATCTCCAACAGCTTGCGAGGTTCGCTAAAGCGTCCGGCGCTCATCGTGACGGGCTACCTGCTGCTCTGGTTTGTTCTCAACCTGGTCACGGAGCATGTGCAAGGAGAGCTTGCGGTCTCGCTCTGGTACCCACCGGCCGGCCTGAGCTTTGCCTTCTTGCTAATCTGTGGAATACGCTACGCCCCGGCGGTGGTGTTGACAGCGCTCGTTCAATACCTCTTGCACCGTGGCGGCCCGGAGTATCCCGTCTGGCTCTTACTCTCCCTACCTGTTCTCTACACGGCAGTTTATGTAGGTGCCACAGTGCTCCTGATGCGCGGGATAAAGATCGACCCCCGGCTGCCCCGAATGCGGGACCTCCTCTACTTTGTAGGCATTGGCTGCCTGGCGGCGCCTTTTGTCGCGTCGGCGGTGGCGGTCACCGGATACGCTATAGTCGGGCAAGTCCCCTGGAACGAGTTCGTCATTAACGTCCTGGGTGGCGCAGCCGGCGAGGCGACCGGCGTGGGCGTGCTGACTACGCTCCTTATAATCGCGATGCGTCCCTTTCCGCAACTCTGGTCATTCGGGCCGGACGAGGCTTTGAGGGGCTTTAGCCTCCCCAAGCGCCAAGAGATCCCCGAGGTCTTGGGACAGACGTTGCTGTTGGCTGTAACGCTGTTCGTCGCCTACGGTACCGATCGTGGCGTCCGTCTGGACTTCGCCTACCTGGTATTTCTACCACTGATCTGGGTCGCGCTTCGCAGTAACCTCGCCCGCACCCTGGTGTGTGTACTGGTCATCAACGTCGGGGCGGTTCTTCTGATTGGTGGACCGGTAGAGGGCACGAACCCAATCCTCATACAGTTTGGCCTGGTAACGCTCACCATAGTAGGTTTGCTCCTCGGGGGCCTCGTTACTGAGCGCCAAGAGACCTCGGAACGGCTGGTCCGTGAGGCATCCCATGATCACCTAACGGGCCTACCGTCTCGCACGCTGTTCTCGGATGCGCTTTCAGATGAGCTCTCCCACCCTTCCGACGATAGATCCGACAACAGTTCCAGCGGCGGTTTTGCGGTGTTGGCCGTTGGGCTAGACCAGTTCGCCAATGTCACCAATGCCTTCGGCCATGAGACAGGCGACAGAGTGCTGGTTGCGGTAGCCGAACGTCTCTATGGGTTCGCGGATGAGGCCGCTTCCGCGGAGGCTTCTACAATGCTAAGTACGGTACGGGTCGCCAGAACCGGCGAAGATGCGTTCGCAGTGCTGATCGAGGGGGTAAATTCCGACAGTCAGGCTGGGAGTCTGGCCGAACGGTTGTTAGAAGAGCTGGCGCTTCCCTACGAGATCGAAGGTCCCAAAACGCCTGCCACTGAAGTGTACGCTACCAAGGTGTACGCGACCGCGAGCGCCGGTGTCGTCGTGGTCGGGGAAGCTTCGGAAGAGACGAATAATCTACTGCGTGATGCCCACACTGCAC
>JBARZO010000190.1:0-4464 GCA_049650165.1 Rubrobacteraceae bacterium | reverse complement strand
CAACGAAACTCTGCTGCAGATGCTCTCCCATCCGAACCTGTGTTCGCGGCGGTCGGTCTGGACCCAGTACGATCACCAAGTCGGTACGGATACGGTCGTACTACCCGGGGCAGACGCCGCCGTGATGCGGATAAAAGGCACGAAACTAGGCTTCGCCATCACCACCGACGGTCGGGGACGCCACTGCTACCTAGATCCGCGGGGTGGTGGGGCGGCGACGGTGGCAGAAGCCTACCGCAACCTCTCGTGTGTAGGGGCCGAACCTGTTGCCCTCACCGACTGCTTGAACTTCGGTAGCCCGGAGAAGAAAGATGGCTACTACCAACTCGCTGAATGCATCGAGGGGATGTCCGAGGCGTGCGAGGTATTCGGGACGCCGGTAGTTAGCGGTAACGTCAGCTTGTTCAACGAGACCGACCGTGGCCCCATCTATCCAACCCCGACCGTTGGGATGGTGGGCGTTCTCCAAGATGTAGAGTGCCACGCCACACCGGGATTCAAGCGGGAGGGGGATATGGTTGTAGTGGTCGGAAGTGGATATCGGGTCTCACTCGATGGCTCAGACTATCTGGAGATAATCCACAGCCAGATCGATGGTGCGCCGTCGAGGCCGAAAGTTGGTGCCGAAAAGAGAACGGCGGACTTGGTGCGTGAGATGGTCCGGTCCGGGCTCGTGGACACAGCGCACGATATCTCAGGTGGTGGAGAGATCGTGGCGGTTGCTGAGATGGCGCTCGCTGGTGGCCTCGGGATCGAGTACGAAGAGGGGGAGGTCGGGCGCATGATCGAAGGCCAGGGCGAGGGACGGGCGGATGTTGCCCTGTTCGGAGAGGCGTCGGGAGCGTTTATCGTCGCGGTTCCCGAGGAGAGGTGGGAGGAGTTGCAGGATGCTCTGGGAACGGCTGTGGGCTACGATCAGATCGGAACGGTCGGCGGTGGTAGGTTCAAGGCTGGCGAGCTAATCGACCTGAGTCTGGATGAGCTTAGAGATGCATACGAGCGGGATCTCTTTGTCTAGCGCGGGCGTAGAAAAGGTCAACCTTCGGGAGAAGCTCACGCTTTTCGACGAGCACTGGAGCCCACAGATAGTGGGAGAGCTGAACGGCCAGCACGTCAAGCTGGTAAAGCTACTTGGTGAGTTTGTCTGGCATCACCACGACGATGAGGATGAGTTGTTTCTGGTAGTGGAGGGACGGTTCAAGATGGAGTTCAGGGACCACGAAGTCTGGGTCGAGGAGGGTAAGTTTATTGTGGTGCCGCGGGGGATCGAGCATCGGCCCGTTGCCGAGGAGGAAGCGAGTGTGCTGTTGTTCGAGCCGGCGTCCACGCTCAATACCGGCAACGTGAGTGATAGTGTGACGAAAACGGAACTAGAGAGAATCTGAGGACCGAAAGGTGAGTCTATTGAACGACGACTATCACGATACCGACGGCAAGCCCAAAGAGGCGTGTGGAGTTTTTGGCCTCTATTCTCGCGAGCTTGCGGGGGAGCTTGCCCAGCGCACGTATTTTGGTCTCTATGCTTTGCAGCATCGGGGCCAGGAATCGGCGGGCATCGCGATCTCGGACGGCAAGCAGACCACTGCTATGCGGGATATGGGCCTCGTCTCTCAGGTCTTCGACGGTCGGCGGCTCGCTTCGCTGGAGTCTGGTCACATTGCGCTCGGGCACGTCCGGTACTCGACCACCGGTTCGGCTTCCTGGGAGAACGCCCAGCCGGAGTTTCAGGGGCGCGGCGAGGTCAACGTGGCCGTCGCCCATAACGGCAACCTGGTCAACGCCGAAAATCTCCGGGAGGATCTGGCGGCGGACGGATTCAAGTTCAACTCGACTTCCGACACCTCGTTTATCGCGGCGTCGGTGGTCCGGGAGTTGGAACATGGACATTCTATCGGTGAGTCGGTGCAGACTGCGATGCGGCGTATGGAAGGCGCCTATTCGGTAGCCATGATCTGCCGGGACGCCCTCGTGGCTTTCCGCGACCCTTACGGCTTCCGACCGCTGTGCATCGGGGAGATCGAGGGCGGTTACGTCGTCTCCAGCGAGACTTGCGGCCTGGACATCATCGGGGCGAAGTTCGTCCGGAGCGTGAAGCCGGGTGAGGTCGTAGTTATTGACGACGAAGGACTCCACAGTTTTATGGGCGAAAAATCGCGCCACGCGCTCTGCGTCTTCGAGTACGTGTACTTTGCCCGCCCGGACTCCCGCTTTGACGGGCGCGAGGTCGCCGGTTCCCGGCACCGGATGGGGGAATTGCTCGCCGAAGAAGCCCCCGCCGACGCCGACGTGGTCATTCCGGTGCCGGACTCGGGCATCATGGCCGCCGTCGGGTACTCGGAGGCGAGCGGCATACCGTACGCGGAGGGACTCATAAAGAACCGCTACGTCGGACGGACGTTTATCGAGCCGGCGGATGGCATTCGCCAACTCGGCATCCGGCTGAAGCTCAACCCGCTGCCGTCCGTTATAGATGGAAAGCGCCTCGTGGTCATAGACGACTCCATCGTGCGGGGGAACACGAGTCGCAAGTTGGTGGAGCTGCTGTTCGAGGCGGGGGCCAAAGAAGTGCATTTCCGAGTGTCGTCGCCGCCGGTTACGGGGCCCTGTTACTACGGGATAGACATGGACAGCCCGGATCAGCTCGTTGGGGCGAAATATGAGATAGATGAGATACGGGACCAGATCGGGGCGACCTCCCTCGCCTACCTCTCAACAGATAGCATGGTCGCCTCCACCGGCCAACCGAAACACAACCTCTGCCGCGCCTGCTTCGACGGCGAATACCCGACGGTAGGTATCTCCAGCAAGCACGCCCTGGAGAATCAAACCCACTACGCCCTACCGATCAACAAGTAAGCGTGACAGACCAAGCTCTGCACATCCGCCGCTTCGAACCCGAAGACCGCGAGGCTGTTTTGGAACTGCACGAAGCTGGACTACGCGAGATGGGCACACTCATCGAGGAGCCGGATTTTTACTCGGACTTGCACGACATCGAAGACGTCTACCTGGAAGGCGGCGGAGAATTCGTCGTCGGCGTCTGCGACAGACGGGTCGTTGCGATGGGTGCTCTAGCGGAGACATCTCCGGGACGGGCCGAAGTCAAACGTATGCGGGTTGGAAGGGATTTTCGGCGACGGGGTTTCGGCCAGGAGATTCTGGACGTACTCCACCGCCGCGCCGTAGAGCTAGGCTATAAAGCCTTGCATCTGGATACGGGTTTAAACCATGGAGCCGCGAGGAAACTTTACGAATCGAACGGCTACCGGGAGACGCGGCGTGTCATGGTGGGTCCGGTCGAGTGCGTCTTCTACGAGAAGAGCGTACTTGCCTGAAAACGGCCACAGCTACGAAGCCGCCGGAGTCTCCATCGAGCGCGGAGAGAGCGCCGTAGCGCTGATGAAGTCAGCGGTAGAAGCGACCCAGGGACCGCAGGTGCTTTCGCCCTCCGGCAGCTTCGCCGGCCTCTACGCTCTGTCGAATTATGCAGAACCTGTACTCGCCTCCACTATAGACGGTGTCGGTACGAAGGTTATGGTGGCTAGAGAGATGGGAAGCTACGACTCTTTAGGCGTGGACATCGTGAACCACTGTGCCAACGACGTGCTTTCTACCGGAGCCCGACCTCTCATCTTTCTGGACTACGTGGCGAGCGGAAGATTGGACCCCGAAGCCGTTGCGGGCGTCGTGCGAGGGGCGGCGGAGGCGTGCGGCGCGCTCAGGATGACGCTCATCGGCGGCGAGACGGCGGAGATGCCGGGTCTCTACGCTGAAGGGGACCTGGACATAGTTGGCGCCTGCATCGGCGCTGGTGAACGCGCGGATATTGTATCCGGCGACGGGGTGAGGCCCGGCGACGCCGTGATCGGGCTCGCCTCCAGCGGACTCCACACCAACGGTTATACGCTGGCCCGTAAAGTACTGGAGGACGCTGGCATTGCCTACTCAGATAATCAGGAAGGCTTCGACCGCCCCGTCGGGGAAGTCTACCTGGAGCCGCATCGGGCTTACGTCGAAGAGATCTCCACGCTACGGAACTCCGTAGAGGTGCGCGGAATGGCCCACATCACCGGCGGCGGGCTCCCCGGAAACTTGCCGCGGGCGCTGGGCGGACTCGGGGCACGATTGGAGTCGGGTTCTTGGGAGGAGCCGCCGGTGTTCGGCCTCATCCGCAAACTCGGGGGTGTCCCGGAAGAGGAGATGCGACGGGTCTTCAACCTCGGGGTGGGTTTCTGCGCCGTGGTGCGGTCGGAAGCCGCAGACGAGGGGCTCAGGGTTCTGCGCGAGTCGGGTTTTGAGGCGTGGATTATCGGGGAGGTCGTGGAGGAGAAGGGCGTTGGGTTTGCTTGAGCGTCTGCCGGAAGGGTCCCGCTTCGCCGTGCTCGCCTCGGGCTCGGGCAGCAATCTCCAGGCTCTGCTGGACGCATACTCGCAGGAGGTCGTCGTGGTCGGAGGGGACAAGAA
>JBARZO010000189.1:0-6266 GCA_049650165.1 Rubrobacteraceae bacterium | reverse complement strand
GTCGTGGACCAGGAGGTTCGCGCCATGGGCTTTGCGGAGGCAATGATCTCCGACAAACTCGATGAGCTGTTTGCCCGAACGGAAGGATTGTCCCCCACGGGCGGCCGTCGGGATCTTCTTCCCCCGCCGCCCGGGATGATCTTCGGCCGCGTAGGCGAACTGCGCGCCGCTAAGCGAGCCCTCGACCCATCGACCGAGTCCGAGGTCCAAAACACTGTGGTCGCCGTCCACGGTTGGCCCGGGGTCGGCAAGAGCACCTTTCTCTCCGAGCTGTGCAATGACAGGGAGGTACTGGAGTGGTTCCCGGGGGGCGTGTTTTTCGTCCCTGTCGGGCGTTCTTCCGATGCGCGTCGCCTCGCGGAGCAAGTCTGCGCCGCCCTCGAGGTTCCCGCGCTGCCTGGTGCGACGCTTGAAGCCCTCAAGGGGCGTATCGCCAACGCGCTCTCGCAAAGGCGGATTCTTCTGGTCTTCGATGACGTCTATGAAGAGCGACACGTAACGCCGCTGTTGTTGGCTGGCCCAGGCTCGGCAGCACTGGTCGCGACTAGAAGGCTGGACGTTGCCTCCCGACTGAGCACCGCACCCGAGGGCGCCCTCAAGATCGGCCTACTCTCCGAGGAAGATTCCCTCGGCTTGCTGAGATTCCGGGCTCCGGGCGTGACAGCGGAGTACGAAGAGGCTTGCAGGGATCTGACGAGGGCTCTGGACGGCCTCCCGCTCGCGCTCAGGGTTGCGGCGGACCTTTTGCGGGTAGAGGCAGAGTCGGGTTTCGACGTCTCGGAACTGCTCGTGGAACTGGCGGAGGCAGCCCGCGTCCTGGATGAGGAGGCGCCCCCTGACGTCAGTGGTGAGGCCGACAGCGCGGAGGGGGCGGAATGGACCGTGAGAGCGCTCCTGCGCAAAAGCTTGGAGAGGATGGACGAGGATCTGGTGCGCCGCTTCGCGCGCCTCGGCGTGCTGCCTCCGAAGCCGCTTTCGTTCGGTCCGTGGGCGGCTGCGGACATGTGGCGGGACAGCACCGAGGATTTGCCTGAAGAGGAGCAATCAGAGGAAGAGAAAGCCCGAGACCGCGCCGCCCTCAGGGAGCTCGTCCGGCGCGGTCTTGTCGAATCGGTGAACCTCGGTATCGACCCACTCGCCGTCAAACTGGACCTGGCTCCAAAGAGGCCGGAGAGGTTCTGGATGCACGCGCTCGTCGTCGCCTTTGCGCTCGAGATGCTGGAACGAACCGAGGTCGAGGGCGGAGTGCGCGAGGCTCAGCAGCGCCGGCTCGAGCACTACCGAAGGATCGCCGGGGCGGCCGACGGTGCCATGGGACAGGGCGGGGATACGCAGCTTTTCGGCGTATTCCTCATAACGCTCGACCTGCCGAACATCAGGACAGCCCACGAGTGGGCCCGGGAACAAGCCCCAAACGACAGGCGCGCGCTCGAATACCTGAGCCGCCTGGTATCTCAGGGCTCCCGTCCGCTTGCTGAGCGGCTAGGTCCGGAGGAGTGGTTGGAGTGGATGCGCCTGGCCGAGGACGCCGCCCGCCGTCTCGGCGATGAGGACGAAGCGCGCTACCATGAGTACAATGTAGGCGCCGCCCTGGTACGAAACGGCCTGACAGAGGAGGCGTATTCTGTCTGCCTTGACAACCTCGACTTCGCTCGGCGGAACCGTGACGCTGTCGCGGAGGCCTCCACGCTTGCCAACCTCGCTATCGTCCATCGGCAGAAGGGAGAGCACGAAGACGCCCTCGACTACGCGCGGAGGGCGGAAGAGGCGGCCCATAGGGCGGATTCTCCAAGCACGTTGGCCGGCGCCATCAGCCAACAGGCCACGGCTCTGATAAGGCTCGGCCGAGTGGACGAGGCCGAGGAGCGCTATGAGGCAATGGGTGTATTCGCGTGGCAAAATGGTGAACTCTCCCAGTACGCGAAGGCCCTGCTGGAGCTTGCGAAGATCAAGCGCGGGCGTCCGGAAGACCGTAACGAGGCGCGCGGACTGTTCGAGGAGGCTGCCGAAGTATTCCATGACCTCAGGGAACACGATCAGTACAGGCTCGCTGTGACGGGACTCGGCGTTCTCGAAAACGAGGACTGCCAGTTCGACGAGGCTGAAGAGGTGTTTGAGCGGACCCTTAGATCGGCGATCAACGACGGGGACAAGGGCGACCAGGCGAGGGCGAAGATGCATCTTGGCATCGTCCACCGGTACAGGGGGGAGCCGGGCGGCACAGAGGCTGCCGAAACCGAGTTCCAGGAGGCTTTGCCCCTTGCCGCAAGCTCAAAGGACGGGGATAAGCTGGGCGACGTGCTGCTGAACTTGGCCTGGCTGCTGTACGAGGACAGGCGCGATCTTGAAGGGGCGAGGCGATTCGCCGAAGGTGCAGCACAAGCCTACGCCAACGTGCAGAGCGAGAAGAAGTCGTGGGCGAAGGATCTGATACGGGAGATCGATAGCGGCGGTGCTGCGTGAGCGCCCATGCTGATCTCGCGGAGCGAGCATCCCTGTCGCTCATCGCCGCGGACGCCGCGCTGTTCCGCGACCTCGCCCTCGGATCCCGCTTCGAGCCGATCCGCGGCGTTGCCATCCTCGCGCTTATGCCGTTCCTGTCGGCCTTCGCGTACGAGTCATCCAGGTACGTTGGGCGGAAGGATCCGGCCGTGGCTCGATCGCTGGGGCTCCAGCAAGGGATGCTCGTCACGTCCCGGATGCGCGCGAAGATCACGGAGGACAAATACAGGACCTCCGCGGAAGTTCTCGAGAACGCCAACGACCTGGCGAAGATCAACAGCGGCT
The DNA here is from genome assembly GCA_049650165.1 of Rubrobacteraceae bacterium. GTDB lineage: Bacteria > Actinomycetota > Rubrobacteria > Rubrobacterales > Rubrobacteraceae > SIRX01. Next base: position 3,479 of record JBARZO010000189.1, on the reverse strand, counting down.
GGTTCATGGAGGGCCACAGGGGGATCTTGGGAGCCCTTAAGAGAGGGCTCCAGCCCGAGGTGGGCGTCTCCTTTGTGCGAAACGAGGTCATCTGCACGACCCACGTGATGTTCGCGAACATGGGCCTCACCAGGGAGGACCTATCGGACACGTCTTTATCGATGGAGAACATCGGCGCGCATATGCGGGACAGGATGGTCCCCGTCGGCGAATACACGGCCCTGCTGCTCGACAAGCTGGGCATCAGTACTCAAGCTTCAAGAGGCGAGTCCGATTCTCCACTACCTCGGATACTGGAGCGGGACATGAAATCCGACCGCCTGTACGATCCCATCGTCCGCCGCCTGGCTCCCGGTAGAGGTTCAGTCGGCATACTGTTGACCTGGATCCTGTCGCAGGTAAACACGGCCCGCCTCCTCGTACCGGGCATCGCGGGCCAAAACGAGGTCGCCGCCTTCAAGGTCCGGTTCATCAGCCTGTACCAGGCGGCGTTGAGCCTCCGCAGGCTCCTGGAAGAAGAACGCGGGCATAGCTTCCTCCGTCCCGACGCCCTGGAGCGCATCGTCAACGTCCTCGACGCGGAGCCCGTGCGGAACGTCCTCGACTGCCGCAGCCTCCGCAACGACCTCTTCCACTACGGAGTCGGCAAGCGCACAGCGTCACACCTCGACCTCGGCAAGCCGCTCCTCGGTCTGGTGGAGGCCCGCACGAACGGCAATTCTTTCGCCGCAGTGGCGAGAGACGTCGGCTCGGGTCTTGGCCACGTCTCCTGCGGGCTGCGGGACCTGCTTCCCCGTATACCGCACCCTAGAGCAACAACGTAGGTTCCAGAGAGCTGCGAACAGCCCCTCGTGCGCGGAACCCGAGATCATGTCCCTCTTGGCGGGCGATACGAGACCGGGATCGGGTGCCTAGCCCTCAATTTCCGGTAATTATGGGTTCTAGAAAACTAGGGGGGCGACTAGTACAATCCCTAAAATGGCACTGTGAAACCAACTTCGCAGAACGTCATTGGTCTTATCGTACGTTTTCGCACCGATGCTACTAACTGTCCAGAAACCAACCCGGAAATTCCGAGCCTGCCGGAACCTTCGGAATATACCGTTGTCTGGATAATTATACGGCGCGAGTTACGAACTAGTATAAGACAAAGTAACTAGCGTACCTATTGAAAGCCTGGAACCGCTGCGGCGGCCAGCTCGCCGGCTTCGAGGACGTCCTGCAGGATGGGATCCCAAGGGTCGCGACCTCGAAAATATGCAGAAAACTGGATTACCGACAGGGGTTATTTTCGGAAGTTCGGATGAGTTATTGTGTGCGGCACCATCCATACGGTCAAAGTCCGACCTGAGAAGCCGGATTGTTTGTAAACAGCGTCCCTGTCCTCGCGTATCCCATCGCAACCTTCACGGACTTGTGGCGGGTGTGAGGCATCCAGGCCTCCATACCCACTTTCTCCTCCGAGGCGCTCGTTGGCAACCCGGCCCTCAAAGAATGGCCCGAGTACCGTGTGGCATCAAGGCCGGCATTCTTTACCCGTTTCTTGACCAGCTCGTTGATCCCATCTCCTGAGATCCCGCCTGCTTTGAGGTTCCCATGACGGTCTATACGGCAGAAGAGGTGATCCTCACCGCTCTTGCCCGAGAAGTCTAGCCACCGCTCCACCGCCGTGATCGGGCAGGTCAGCTCGTGATCTCCGTAAGGAATACCAACTACCGCACCCTCACCTTCGGCATCGGTCTTTGATGCCCGGATCTCAACCACCAGGCCCCGGCCCTCGAAAAACTCCAGATCAGAGACCCTGAGCTCGGAGATCTCCTCCCGCCGGAAAGATCCGGCGAAGCCCATCAGAAGCAAGGCCCGGTCCCGGAGCGAGGCCGGCAGTAAAGCACCCGTCTTCTTATCATGTGTCCGGATCACCTTGAGAACCCGAGTCAGCACCCCGACGGTAAGAGGGGACGCTTGCTTCTTTTTAGATCCCTTCTTGCGCCGTATACCTTTCATCGTTTCCCGGACCAGGCGGTCCTCCGTTGGAGAAAGAAAGCCCTCTCTCTTGTGCCAGGCGGAGATAGAGGCGAGCCGTCGCCCTATTGTAGAGACCTTCAAGCCCCGGCCGGCAGGCTCGTCCGTAGCCATATCCGTTATATATAGGGTCACAGTCTCAGCACTCGCCGGTAGCGGACTGGCTCCGCCGAGCTCCACCCGACAGTAGGTCGAGAAGTCTTCTATGTCCGAGTTATAAGCTCGCACAGTATTAGGGGCCCTGGCCGCTCTGGCATATACTTGGGCTGCACGTACAGTCTCCTGGATATCTACCGGGCTGAGAGCCGTCCCGGCATTATCAGGAGATTGGGAGCCCACTTCAGGCGAAGATCTCTCTATCTCACCGCTCATCTAAGAACTCCTGCAGGTCCGGTGAGCCGGAAATCCGGGCTACCTGCACCCTTAGACGAGTCGCCGAATCGCGTTAGAAGCGATCCTCGCGCTCTACAATGTCGCATACTATGTCTAAAACCGCCTTTTTGGGCTATTTTAGAAGCGGGTGACTTGTTGGAGAGGGGCGTGGCGTAGTCGCGATGGATCTGAAATCGCCTCATAGGCTAAGCGCCCGTCGGAGTCCGGAGTCGAAGGCTTTCAGGTCCGCAGGCGCCAAAGCTCCCAGCTTTCGCCGAATCATTGCTGGCTCCACGGTTGCGAGTTTGGATTGCAGAAGAGAAGGTTTGAGTAGGTTCGCATCTTCCCAGTGTTCGATCTGATGGTCGCCAAGATGGGCCACGGCGTTCCGGTTAGAGGTGATAGAGGCGATCAGGACATCAGGACCGCTGTTATTGTACTCATCACTACTGACGACTAGCGCCGGCCGCACCTTGCTACCGGATCGGTCACTAAACTCCATCCGAACCAGGACCACATCACCCCGGCTGTACGCTGCGTACGCTGCGCCCGGGATCAATCTGCTAGCTGGTCGTAGACGGCGTCATCCTCGGAGTCCCAGTCTCTCTTGAAAGACCGGACGCTCAGATGTGAGATGGACGTCGACGCTTCCTGAGCGTTTTCAAACTCTTCGCGATCAAGCTCTCGCTTTACGGCCTCCGCGATCCAATCACTCACCTTACGATCGCTCGCAGCAGCCGCGACCCGAACCCGCCGCCGGAGCTCCGGATCCACATCCGCAGATAATCTTACCCGTTCCACTCGTGCCTCCTATCCGTAGTGCCGTAGTGCCACGACACCCATTTTAGCAAACAACGAGGTTGAAACACTTCTGACCCCGGATAAGCTACTATTATCACGGGTTAGATAGGAGTGGTATGCTTAGTCTATTTGTAGGGTTATTGTGCTAGTTCGTATCTGTTTGTTCTGCTTCCGTTGGTCCTCTACTCTGTTTGCTCGGTGAGGTTGGTGTCTGGGTGGACGAACGGGTTCTCGACTCTTACACCTTCGTAGATCTGTCCGGGGTTCAGATCCTCGGAGTAGAG
>JBARZO010000188.1:0-7438 GCA_049650165.1 Rubrobacteraceae bacterium | reverse complement strand
CCGTCAAAGCCGCCTCTACCGCCGCAGCTTTCGTCCGTTCTCCAGAGAGCCGAACGACTTCCTCCATCAATAGCGCATCAATTTCTAGCGTCGTTCTCATGCACAAGGTTTTAGCATAAGACAAATTCGTCCTACTGAATTGCTACCGGCCATCGTGCAGTTTCACCGGGGCCAGAATAACCCCGTCCTCATCCGCATAGAGGTATTGACCCGGTGTCCAAGCTAAGCCGCCGAACTCCACGGGCTCGTCCCGCTCCCCCTCGCCTTTCTTTCTACTTTTTAGCGGATGTGTTGCCAGGGCCAGAACCCCTACCTCTATCTCGGAGATTTCGCGTGAATCCCGGATACAGCCGTTTATGATGATGCCCGCCAGATTGCGGGTGGCGGCTATGGAGGCTAGTTTGTCGCCGAGCAAGGCGCATCTTTTAGAGCCGCCGCCGTCCACGACGAGCACGGTTCCCGACGGGAGATCTTCCAGCGCCTGACGAACCAACACGTTGTCTTCGTGAACCCGGACCGTAGCTATGGGGCCATGGAAGCTTCTTTGGGCTCCGTAAGAGGTGAACATAGGCTCACAGACGCTCACGCTCTCCGGGAACTCGTCGCAGATGTCGGCTGTTTGGAAGCTTGTACTCATCGCACCGACTCCGCCACCGCCTGCCAGAATTCGTCCTTCTCGCCGGGTACGAACGGGATGTAGAGGGCGACGCGATCTATGAGACCTTCGTAGCGTTCTTTGAGGGCGGGGCCGACTTCGTCCGGGGTGGCTTCTACGGCGAAGGCGGAGAGCATTTCGTCGGTGATGAGTTGCGGCATCTCGCGCCACTTTTTGTCTCGGGCGAGCGTGCCGAGTTGGTCTCCGATTTCTTCCCAGCCATGGACTTCCAGGACGGTTCGGTAGGTCGGGGTGGAGGCGTAGAAGGAGATCTGCTGCCGGATCGCCTCGCGCTCCTCATCCCCGGTGATGACGAAGGCACTGGTCGCGAGCTCCACGACACTGGAATCTCTGCCTCCATCTTCGGCCCCATCTGCAATGGCGGGCTGTATGACCTGCCGGACGTACTCGGGACTGTGGAACGGGTGGACGTGGAAGCCGTCGCACAATTCACCGGCCAGCTCCGCCAGGCGCGTGTTGACGCCCGCGATGTAGACCGGTATCTCCGGGTGATCTATGGGGCCTGGGTTGAAGAACGGCGTCATGAGCGTGTGCTGGTAGAACTCACCCTCGAACTTCAGAGAGCCCTCATTCTGGAACGACTCCCAAATAGCCCGCAGCGCCAGGATGTACTCCCGCAGCCGGGATGCGGGCTTACCCCACGGCATCGAAAAGCGGCGCTCTATGTGGGCCTTTACCTGGGTGCCGAGGCCGAGGATAAAGCGTCCGTCTGAAAGGTCCTGCAAGTCCCAGGCGGTCTGTGCGACCTCCATCGGGGAGCGGGAGAATGCGATGGCTACGGAGGTCCCGAGCTCTACCTCTTCCGTTTCGTTTGCGGCTATGGCGAGCGGCAGGAACGAGTCGTGTTTGGTCTCGCTGGTCCAGAGTCCAGCGAAGCCCATCTTCTCGGCGGCGTGGGCGGTGTCGGACATCCTCTGCAGGTACTTGCCTTCTACGCCTAATCCTATGTCGAGCTTCATGGTATGAGGATGAGTTTGCCGGTGGTCTTGCGGCCTTCGAGGTCTTCGTGGGCCTGGGCCGCGTCCGAAAGTTCGTAGGTTCCACCGATACGGACGCTCAGGTTGTCCTGTCCGATCCAGGAAAAGAGGCTCTCGGCCCGCCACAACAGCTCCTCGCGGGTCGCGATGTACTGGGCTCGGGCCGGACGGGTGACGTAGAGGCCGCCTTTCTGGTTCAAGACCTGCAGGTCAAACGGCGGCACGGGGCCGCTCGCGCCACCGAACAGCACCAGGGTGCCGCGGGGCCGCAGGCAGTCCAAACTACCATCGAACGTGTCCTTCCCAACCGAATCGTAGACTACGTGGGCTCCCTCGCCGTTCGTTATGCGGTCTACCTCATCCACGAAGTTTTGTTCGGTGTAGATGATGGTCTCGTCGGCGCCGGCTTCTTTGGCGAGCTTCGCTTTTTCTTCGGTTCCTACGGTCCCGATCACGGTCGCGCCCCGCATTTTCGCCATTTGGCAGAGCAGCAAACCCACGCCGCCCGCCGCCGCGTGGAGCAAAACGGTCCGGCCTTCTTCTATCGGGAAGGTGCTGTGCGAGAGGTAGTGGGCCGTCATGCCCTGGAGCATTATGGCCGCGGCCATCCGGGCTTCGACCATCGTAACGTTGAACGGCACCAGGCTCTCTACCGGGGTATTGATGTACTCAGCGTAAGCTCCCGGAACGCCGGCGAACGCGACGTAATCTCCCGGGGACAGATCCTGCACGCCGTCGCCGACGGCCTCGACTTCGCCGGCTCCTTCGAGACCCAGCGTGAACGGTGTCTCACGCGGATACATACCGGTGCGCTGGTAGACGTCTATGAAGTTCACCCCGGAGGCGGCGAGTTTCACGCGGGCCTCGCCTGGTCCCGGATCCGGGATATCTACGTCTTCATAGCTCAGAACCTCTGGACCGCCGTGCTCGTTTACCTGGATCGCTTTCATACCTTCGCCCCCTAACATGATTTCCCTACGAGACTATTGTACCGGGGATTATGCACGATAGGTTGGCGACTCTCTGGGTACCGGACAAAACCGTTTTAGGTCAGTTGTCTTCCTTGTCCCTATTCTCTATCTCTTTCGATTCCGGCATCTTCCAACCGCTCGTCTACCTGGTCCTGTATCTCCTCGTTTGGATCCTGCTGTTGTTGCTCTCCCGGCTGCTGTTGACGTGGCTGCTGTGGCGAAGATTGTTGCTCCTCCGGCTGCGGTGAATTTTCTGGCTGTTGTGGCTGTTGCTCCGGTTGGACGGGAGCCGGTGCCGGGGGCGTTCCGGAGCTGATCTCGAGGTTCACTGCGGTCCCGGGATCCACTTGTACACCTGGATCATATCCCTGCGCGATCACTACGCCTTCAGCGACGGTGTTGCTCGGGTACTGCTGGACGTTTCCGACCGTCAAGCCTGCCTGAACGAGCGTCGCTTCCGCGTCGGCGTAGCCCATTTCCCGGACTTCGGGCACGGCCACCGTAGAAGGAGCAGCAGGCCAGGAGCCGACGACCAGCGTTACGGAGGAGTCTCTTTCGGCCGGTCTGCCGCCGTTTGGCGACTGGTCGAGCACTATTCCGGCTTGTTCCTCGGAGCTCTCGCGCTGTTGTATTCTCACTCGGAAGTTAGCGTTTCGTAGCTCCCGCTGTGCTTGCTCCTGCGTCATGTCTTCTACACGGGGGACTTCCACTCTGGTGTTCGCGTTGTTCGGAGAGAGGACCAACCCGAGGCCGCCGAGTAAAGCCAGAAGCAAAAAAATCATCGCCAGTACCCAGGGCGTTCTCCGACGCCGACGCCGGCGGGCCGGTACTGGTGGCGGTGGTGAGGGGATTGTCTGGCGGGTTTTGGCCCGCGTGGGGCTCGCGCCACCGGCCACCGGTCCGGCGGCGAGTAGCGGGAGTCCGTCACGCGCGCGACGCAGGTCTTCGGCCAGTTCGGTTGCGCCCTTGTAGCGATCTTCGGGGCCTTTGGAGAGTAGTTTCGTGACTATGGCGTCCAAATCCTGCGGTATCAGCGGGTTTACTGCTCTCGCAGGACGTAGCGGTTCGTTGACGTGTTTCATAGAGACGGCGACCGGATTGTCCGCTGTGTAGGGTAACTCGCCGGTGAGCATCTCGTAGAGTACGACGCCCAGAGAGTAGAGGTCGCTACGGGGGTCCACGGGCTCGCCGAGTGCCTGCTCGGGGGACATGTAGCCGGCGGTCCCCAGGACGAGGCTCGTCTGGGAGATGGAAGTGTAGGCGGCGGCGCGGGCGATGCCGAAGTCTGCGACCTTTACGTCGCCGTTGGAGGTCAGGAGAACGTTGTGGGGTTTGATGTCCCGGTGGATCACACCCCGCCCGTGAGCTACTTCCAGGGCTGCGGTGATCTGTAACGCCACCTCAATCGCACCATCTGTATCCAGGGCTTCCTCTCGCGAAATACGCTCTTTTAGAGATCCCCCCGGCACGTGCTCCATAGCTATGTACGATGTGCCGTCCTCGGCCACGCCCCGATCGTAGACGGAGACGATATTCGGATGTGAGAGAGACGCGGCGCTGCGGGCTTCCCGCTTGAAACGCTCGGCGAACTCCGCGTCCTCCGCATACTGGTCCCGGAGTATCTTGATCGCCACATCCCGACCCAGCACCTCGTCGTGGGCCAGATACATTCTCGCCATCCCGCCGCCGCCCAGCGTACTCAGGATGCTGTAACGACCGTGAACTACAGTCTCAGACACGGTATCGGCTTTGCTGTGCGACTCTTCCGGAAAAACTCATACGTGGCGTAGTTTAGCCTGTAGTAGAGACCATTCCAATCGAGAGGTGAGCCGGCTGCTGCCCGGGATGATCTCCGGTATTCGGCTCATCTGTTCAGAAGTGGAATCGACATTGCAGAACTCATGCTCTAGCATCAGTGCTGATGCCGGAGCCGGTTCATATAGTGGAATACGATTCTTCGTGGCCGGCGCGCTTCGAAGAGGAACGCGTTCGGATAGAAGAGGTTATCGGGCGTTGGATGAGTGGGATCGAGCACGTCGGCAGTACGGCGGTTCCGGGCTTGGACGCGAAGCCGGTAATAGACGTAATGGTGGGCCTGGGATCTATGGCGGACGCGGATCGCTGTGTCGAGCCACTCATTAGCCTCGGGTATTCATATTGGGAAGAAGGTGTGGAGCCATACCATCGACTCTTTGCGAAGTTCGTTGACGCCGGGTGGACGGCGCGCACGCACAACTTGCACCTCGTCGAGACCGGGGGCTGGTACTGGAAAGAGCGATTGCTGTTTCGAGATCAGCTCCGGGGAGATCCCGACACGGCCCGCGAATACGCCCGGCTCAAGCGCGAGTTGGCCCAACGGTTTCGGGACGATCGTGAGGCCTACACTGCTGCTAAGGCAGCGTTCGTCGCCTACGTCGTGGGGAAGGCAAGAAAGTCTCAAGCTTAGCTCTGCTACCATTCAGTCGGGTAGGCTACGCAAGGAGAGTGGTGGAATATGGTTACGGTACGCGAGGCGGCCATCGAACTTCTGAGGCATTTTGGGATGACGACGGTCTTCGGCAATCCCGGCTCGACTGAACTACCGCTCCTGAAGGACTTTCCGGAAGATTTTCGTTATGTGCTCGGTCTACAAGAAGCTGCTGTTTTAGGCATGGCTACGGGGTATGCGCAGGGCGCGGACAACGCGGCGTTCGTCAACCTGCACACGGCGCCGGGGCTCGGGAACGCGATGGGCGCGATGGTGACGGCGTACGAGAACAAAACGCCGTTGGTAGTTACCGCCGGGCAGCAGGATCGGCGGCACGTTGCCTTGGAGCCGCTGCTCTCCGGTAAGCTCGTAGACCTCGCGAAGCCCTACGTAAAGCGGAGCTACGAGCCGCCGCGGGCTGAGGACGTTCCCTTCGAGCTTCAGCGGGCCTACCACACCGCGATGCAGCATCCTCGCGGTCCGGTCTTTCTCTCGATACCGATGGACGACTGGGAGGTGGAAGTCGAGCCGCCCGTTGTTCGGGAAGTCTCGTACCGGGTGGCGCCGGACCCCCAGGGACTCGAAAAAGTAGCTGGCGCATTGGCGGGGGCACAAAATCCGGGCATTGTGGTGGGACCGGGGATCGGTCGGACCCACACTTTCGAGGGCGTGGTCGAGCTGGCGGAGAAACTAACCGCTGGGGTGTGGCAAGAGCCAACCTCCGCGCTGCCGGGCTTTCCGTGGAATCACCGGCTCTTTCTGGGGCATCTCCCATTCGCCCAAAAGAAGCTCGCCGCGCTGCTCGCCTCCCACGACGTGGTGCTCGTGCTCGGCGCGCCGGTCTTTACCTACTATCCGTATGTCCCCGGTCCCGTCGTGGAAGACGGCACACAAGTCTTCCAGATCACCGAAGACCCGGAGGAGGCCGCCCGGGCCGCAGTCGGCGCCAGCATCGTCGGGGACCCGGACCTGGCGGCCCGCAGCCTCACGGAGCTTTTGCCCGTGACGGATCGTTCTGAGCCGCCCCGTCGGGAGCCGCCTAGGGAACCGGAGGCAACTTCGCCAATGTCGGTGGCATACGCGATGAACGCCGTCTCGGAGGCGCTGGAAGGGGACGCTGTGGTCGCGGACGAGTCCACCTCCAGCAAAGGAATGCTATACCAGTACGTCAAAGCGGAGGTCCCCGACGGCCATCACACCTCCGCGGCGGGAGGATTGGGTTTCTGTATGCCGGCGGCGGTTGGCCTGAAACTCGCGCTGCCGGACCGTCAGGTGGTCTGCGTGATCGGGGACGGATCCAGCATGTACTCGATCCAGGCCCTCTACACAGCAGCCCAATACCAGGTCGCCGTTCCATTCATCGTCATAAACAACAAAGGCTACTCGATCCTCAAAGGTTTCCGGGACTCTATCGGACTGGAGAACGTTCCCGGCCTCGACCTGCCGGATATAGACCTCGTGCAGATAGCCCGCGGCTTCGGCTGCGAGGGTACGTCCGTAGAAGAACCCGGAGATCTAGAAAAAGCTCTCCACCGCGCCATCAACGCCGATGGTCCCTACGTGCTAAACATATTGGTGGACACCACCGTCCCCAATATATTCGGTTGAGCAGGAACCGTCTCATAAGGCTCGGCATCCTGGCGCTCTTCATCGTCGCCGTCGTCGTAGCCGCCCGGCTAACCGGGCTCACCAATTTCATAAGCTTCGACAACCTCGGGCGTCTCCGTAGCTATATAGAAGGCTTCGGACCCGCGGCGCCGCTGGTCTGTGTCCTTGGATACGCCGTAGCGACGGTGGCCTGTCTACCCGGCACGCCGCTCACGCTGCTGGCGGGATTGGCCTTTGGACCGGTACTGGGAAGCATCTACGTCCTGATCGGTGCTACCGCGGGACTCACCCTGGCCTTCCTCGTGGCCCGGTACGCCGCCCGCGGCCTCGTCGCCTCCTGGGTCGAAGAGAACGAACGTCTGAAGAAGCTTGACGGCGAAGTAGAGCGCCAGGGCTGGCGGATACTCGTCATAACACGCCTCGTACCACTCTTCCCGTTCAACCTCCAGAACTATGCTTACGGCCTTACCAAAATAGGGCTCGGCACTTACGTCCTCGTCTCCGCTATATGCATAATCCCCGGCGTCATTGCCTACACCTTCGCCGGCGGCTCTGTCACCAGTGGAGACCTCACCCGTACTTTCATCTACCTTGGCGTTGCCGCCGTATTCTTCGTGCTTCTTTCCCTGGTTCCCGGTTGGGTTCGTAGGAGAAGCAGGTTGTCGGAGAAACACATTGACTCCGAAGAACAATAGATGATGAAGCGGCGTTGCTGTTCGGGAGAAAGGATCTAAAATGT
>JBARZO010000187.1:0-8924 GCA_049650165.1 Rubrobacteraceae bacterium | reverse complement strand
GAGCCGCCACCCGGCTACCCAGGATATTCTGGGCTTCTTTCTTTGGCCGGGGGTCCACGAACTTCACGATCTTTACCCGGCCCTCTATGGCGTTCAGGTCGGCGAGCATCCCGAAGTAGACTTCATCGGGCCAGCCGGAGACGAACATGGTGGTGTGAACCCGGCTGTCTACCCGGAGATGGTCGGGGAAGATCTTCACGCAATCAGGCGAGATCTGGTCGGCCACCAGATCCCCGATTCCGAGAGCGTGCGGCGCCTCTTCCCGGTAGGCTTCGGCCTCGGCGATTAGTTTCTCCCGCTTATCCTCCGGAATTTCGTCGTAGCCGCCGGGTTCGAGAGAGATAGGCTCGTACAGGGTCGGCGCCCGGTCGGAGTCTTCGTCCCAATCTGTGGTCTGCCCGAGCAGGTAGGAGACGAACTCGAGATCCGTTAGCGCTTTTATGCGGCAACCGAGCCGGGCGGCGCCGTTGTAGAAGGAGTTTGCCCGGGTCGACAGCACCCGGTAGGCGGCCTCCGCCTCTTTCTGACGTCGGATGGCGTCCTTTTTCGAGGGGCGGCCTCCGGGGGTCTTACCGCCCTTGTCGAAGCCCAAGAGCTTCATTACGGCTTCGAGCGGTCCGAAGCCTGCTCCGCCGGCCCTCGCCTTTTCCTGGGCGGGGTTGTAGTAGAGGACTGCGTAGCCCTTGCGTTCGAAGATCGAGAGGCCGGGCAGCTCGTCGTCTAGGTAGGCGGCGTGCTCTGATGCAAAAGCGCGAAGCTTCCGTTCTTCGGGCGGGATCGTCTCGGCTACCGTCTGCCGGAACCGGCGGGTATAGCGGGCCGTGGAGCCTTCCTTGGAGCGGACGATCTCCATCCACGGGAAGTCGAGGGAATTGTAGAGTTCGACAGCCGCGCGGAACACCCGCATCCGCTCGGTGTCGCCGATCATCGAGAGGTTTTTCGGGATTACCCGGAACACGACGACGTAGGTCCCGTCGTCGCAGCGGAGCATCTCGTAGTGGAAATCCTCGCCCGGGATCATGCGTTGGATCGCGTCCCGCATCGAGCGCCACCCTCCCTTTACCGGGTCCTTACGACGCTTGAAGAAGACGTCGGGCCGCAGCCACGAGATCAGCTTTCGCCAAAGAACGAAGTCCAGGTGGTAGCCGTCTTTTGACTTGTAGAAGGCGAAGGCAAGGGCCACCGGGATGAGTGGTGAGATCCAGATAGCCGCGCGGGTGGACGAGAGGCCGAAAAATCCCGCCAGGTAGTAGCAAAATACCGCGAAGCAGATCAGGGTGCCGGCTAGGATGGTAGCCTGGTGGGTCTCGACGGCTATACCGGCTATCTTCGTGGTCTTTTTTGCCCCAGCGAGGTCTTTTACGACCGGCTCGCGCATCTTCTCACCCCTCCGTGTTGACTACTGCTGTGGTAACTACTCTCTGGCGTAGGCCTGCCGGAAACCGGCCAAGCTCGGCGCGACGTCCCCATGGGCGATTGGCAGTGCGCTTCAACCGCCTCCTCCACCGCCACCACCGGCGAGGCCGGCCGCTATGGAGAGGATCGGGGTTACGATTACGCCGGCGATGATGCACCAGAGCGAACCCTTCATCCCCATTGCGGCGTAGGCGTGGGCGTTCTCGTTGATCGAGGCGTAGCCTTTTACGAGTAGGCTGGCGACAAAGCCTATTCCCCCAACCCCGAACGCCAGCCCGGCGAGGTAGTTCCGAACGTTCGCCAGCGTTTGGCCTATGGCGTCGCCGGTATCCTGGGCCTGGGCGAAGGCCGCCTGGGCGCCGAGGTTCATGGCAAAGACCGCCGCGGCCAGGGCGACGACCGCCCAAAACACGTAGCGGGCCAGATCCTTGTTTACCTGGGCCACCGCCCCGGAAGCCGTACCCGCAACAGCGTCGGCTACGGCACCGTAGCCCACCGCCAACAAGTGCCGGCCGGTGCTGCGTTCGGGTTCAGGTTCGGGTGCCGGTTGGGTAATCCCCCGGTCCTCAGTGCGGCCTGCGAAGGCCGTTTCTTTGTGGTCCTTGTTCATGGGTTGCGTCTCTCCTTTCGTGGGCGCTTTCCTGTACGGCTCTGTACTCTTTCGCGGGATTCCCGCGAGGTCTGGTCCGTGCTTTGCTTAGAACCTCCTTTTAGAGTTGATGGGAGTTGAGGCCGAATCACGCTGCGGCCTCATCGGGGGTGTCTTGATCCCGGGCTTCGAGCAGGGTTTCGAAGGCTTGCGTGTAGGCGGGCGGGGGCGTCGGCGCCCGGCCCGTATAGACGGGCATGGGCACCTGCTGGCCGCCGCGCTTGATGCGGGAGAGGATCCAGTGTCCTCGCCTCTGGTAAACGAGCTCCTCTTCGCTCACGCGCGGGGTCGTCTGCCGTCGCCGGCCCTCGGAGAAGGTGTTCGAGTACCCTCCGAAGAGGCCACGCCACGTGCGGCGGTAGTCGCGCACCTCTTCCTCGGTGTAGCCGAGTAAACCTAGAGCCATCTGGGCGTCCTCGCCTACCAGGCCGCCCGAAAGGAGTTTGTTCCGGGCGTTCGAGACCAATACGCTGTGCAGCGTCTCGGGAAGCAGGCTGAAGCTCTGGTATCCGAAGTTAAATATCACGTGCCGCCGTCGCGACTGGGGCACCAGGTCGGTGAAGCCCTGGGCCGCGTCGGAATGAGCGTGGCCGAGCATGGAGTGAACCTCGTCGAGGTAGAAAGAGACCGGGTAACCACCGTCGCCGCGGCCTAGTATCTCCTGCCGGGCGTACTCCATTACCCAGCTCGAGAGCATCCGGCTCGTGGCCGGCGCGACACCCTGGGGGATGCTGATAAGCGTGAGGCCGGGGCTTCCGATGGCCTGGCCGAGATCCAGTACCGGCTCCCCCGGCTTAGGGGTAAGGGCCACCTCTACGATGTCCTGGGCCAGCAGCGCGTCTATAACGGCGTGCAGCCCAGCCACGAACTGGGTCCGCTCCCTCTTTCCGTACTGGCCGTAATAGAGCTTCTCCCAGTACGCTCGAGTCCTCTTCGGCAAGTTCTTTGCGTTGACTGAGAAGCCCTCTCCCTTCGTGTCGCGCTCGACCCGGAGGACGTGCCGGCGGAAGGACTCGTCCACGGCGAACTTGTCGAGGTCGGCCATCGTCGCAACCCGGCCCTCCCGCTCGGCGTAGCAGCAGACGGCCAGGACGGAGTGCCGCAAGAACATGGAGTTGAAGTTCTCGAAGAACTTCTCGTCCCCGGAGGCAGCAGCCGACTGGAACGCGGTTACGGCCCTTTCGGCGGCCTTGACCTTGTCGCCGGCTAAGGGATTCCATTTCATGGCGGCGCCGGCGTTGTTACCGGCGTAGGTGAAGTAGCGGATCGGGACGCCGAGCCAGAGGGCCAGGGGCAGCAGCGTCTCCCCGAGGTTCCCCTCGACCTCGATCACCAAGACGGAGAGGAGGTTCAAGAGGTCCTGGTAGGCGAACCACGCGAAGGTCGACGTTTTGGCCCCGCCCATCGGCGCGACCATTTGCAGGCCCGTAAAGCGGTCCCCGAGCGGCAGGTAGACCGGGGCCCGGCCTATGGGCTTCATGGGCCGGTAACCGATTAGGATCTCGCCGGGCCGCCGGAACAGGGCACGATGTCCTAGATTGAACATCGGCCCTGAGCCGACGTGAATACCGGCGACAGCCGCCCCGAGTCCGAAGATGCCGGCGGTGCCAAGGGTCCAGTTGGTTGGGTCTTGGGCAGCGGCTATTATCTCCGGCCACGACTCCCGGAGCCTGACGCCGAGATCGTAGAAGAGATCTTCTTCCGTCGTCGCGAGGTGTTGGGCCGCGAGCCTCAAGAGGTCTCCCGGACGTAACGGGCTACTGGATCTGGCATACCTCTAACCACGCAGTGCGCGGTTCCTGTCAGGATTTTCATGAGCTTTAGTAGGATCAGGGAGTGGCCTCATCGTCTGATTCGGGCCGGGCGATCCGCTGCGGGTCTGGCCTTTGGCGCGAACCGCCCGGCGGGGTTGATATCGACTCTCGTTCGCCTACTTTGGTCCTCTGCCTTACGGACCTCCTTTCTCAGCTCACGATTCACACCCGGTAGTCTGAAAGCAGGCTGGCGGGACATACATCACAAGAATTGGTGGTGCGGCTCACAAGAAATAGTGAGTTTTCGGGAAAATTATTTGAAGTTGCTAGCTGTAGTCTGGTGCCGAGTCCATCGTTTCCAGCAACCCTAGCTGCCTGGCTCGCTTCAGGGCACTGGCGGAGGAGCTGACACCCAGAGCACGATAGAGGTTGCGCTGGTGGGTGTGTACCGTATGAATGGAGAGGTCCAGCGCGGAGGCGATCTGCTTTGCCGAACGACCGTCGGCAATGAGCTTCAAGACTTCCAGTTGGCGCCCGGTCAGATCGAGGTTCGCACGCCCGGCCGAATTTTTAGCCGTCTCGACGGTGGGCCGGGAACATCTCTCCGCTTCTTCAGCCCTCAAGCTCAGGTCGCGACGTTCTTGCAGACGCCGCAGGGCATCGCCGAAGAGAGAGGCAACGCGGCCCACGGTCAGGGCGTGATCCGAGTCGAAGGCACCCACCCGGGGGGCGTAGGCTACCAACACGCCGTGCTCGTCGCGCAACGAGAAGGGTGTGGCGACCGCCGAGACCGGGCCATCGCGCCTTGGCGCTCCCACGGCCCCGAACCGCGTCTCTTCTTCCAGATTCGCAGAGACGACCGGGACTTCGGACAGCAGCGCGTAGCCGGCTATGGAGGAGACGCCCAGGGGCAGGGTGTCCCAGCCGCCACGAGTTGCATCCTCTCCACAGGAGGCGACGCGTAGGAGGCGCTTACTGCCCGGCGCGGGGCGCAGGATCTCGCACCGGGCGGCGTACAGGGCAGTTGCGACGGCTATCACCGTTTCGCGGGCGAGGTCTCCGGGCTCGTCTCCAGTCAGAACCAGGCGGGCCAGCGTTACCATTACCTCAGAGAGGCGGTGGTCGACGTCCGAGCCCCACTTCGCCCCGGCCGAGTTTAGACCTACCATTCCCATGCCTCTCGTCTCCGGTCCTCTCCCTTCATTACAAAGCGCTCGCACATGGCCTTTAGCCTGGAACGGACCGCCTCGTCGTAGCGTTCGGAGAGCGTAGGCCCCCGATAACCTTCACCCTTCGTCGCCGGAACGTTGGTGGAAACGACGAGGGTCACGCGCGCCACGTGAAGGGCGTCGAAGAGCTCGTACACTATGGACTCCACGTTGGTCGAGGCGTGTTCTTTGCCGAAGTCATCTAGCAAAACCACCTCGTGGGATGCAACGGACTCTACGATTGCCTGACGGGTCTCGCTTCCGTAGTTCGAGTAGGAGTCCTGGATGCGGGAGACCAGACGCACCACGTTGTAGTAGCCGGCATCCCGGTCGCGCCCTAGAAGCTCCCTTCCTATGCCGACCATCAGGTGCGTCTTTCCTCTCCCTGGCAGTCCCATAAGGAGCATCCCTTGTTTTCTCTCGCCAGCGGCGATCCCACGTGCCGCAGCGAGCGCTGCGGACATTGTGGGTTCCGAAACGTCGAGTGTGTCGAGGGTCATGCGGCGACCGGGGTCTGCGGCATCCAGGTACGAGAGCCTCCGCTCCTTCCCCCCGCCACACCGGCACACCCGATCAGAGTTGCTCTCGTGATCGCACTCCCTACGCAGTCCGCCGCACCTTCCACAGCGTTCCGGCTCGCTCCCACGGTCTTCCGCATCTCTTCGAAGACCCTGTGCCTCCAGCTCGCGCTCGATCCTGCCCGCCACATCTGCCATGGGGTGGTTCTTCAATGCCCCTCTGGCGGCTTCGGCGATACCGGCCATCTCCACCTGTCTCTCCCGACTCATCTCAGAACCCCCCCTCGAAGAGATCTTCGCTCGCGCCGACCACAGCGGTGGAATAGCTACCACCTCCCGAGCCTTTGGCTACGTCGGCCCAGGCCTGAGAAGGTTTTATCTTAGGGTTCTGTGCTCTTCGGGTAGCGTAGTGGCCGGAGAACCGTAACAGGTTCGCTACGTCTACTCCTTGCTTCTCGATAAGGTTCTTGATGTAGCGTCCCAGGTTGCGACGCTCTCCGGTATCGAGGGGCACGCCGAGCAACTCGCACTCCCCGGTAACCTTCCGGACGTATGTATCTGCGCGGTGCAAGGGCTTTCCCTGCACCCCTACGATAGTAGGGTCTTTATCTTCTTTCTCTCTTCTTTTAGTGTGCGCAGGTGCGCCACGGTTTGCATCACGGTGACCTCCACCGTGGCGCAAAGACGCATCACGGTCCTGGACTTCATCGTCGGCACTTGTGCGCCGGCGCACGAGGGCGAGCTGCACGGGTTCGCCACCGACGGCCAGGGTGTACTTGGCGTCGGAAAATTTGCCAGATTCTTCCTCCCGCCTTTGGTGCCTACGGAGAAGGAAGCCGGCTTCGATCAGACGCGCAATGGCTCGAGTTACAGTCGAGCGATCCACATCCAGGATCTCAGCGATCCTCACCACTCCGGCACTAGTCCTTCCGGTCTTCAGGTTCCGGTGCATGGCGAACGCGCACCACACCCTCACGTCCGCATCCTTCAATTTCGGCCGATACAGCAACATCTCCGGCGGTACGGGAGCATAGCCGAGCGGTATGTCTTCGACAGTAAACCGACTCATTTGCCGTCGCCCAACCCCACGATCCTGGCCCGTCCCTGACCACTGCACACGGGACAACGGCTTGCCAAGAGCGTCATCCCAACCCGCCGTCCCACCGGGTGCAGGCTCCCCCGGCCACCGCAAGCAAAGCACGACCCCCCTCGCCCGACACACAGCATCCTCTTGCCACCGGTGATAGGTCTCTCGCTCATCTGAACCTCCCGAACCATGCTGCAGAAATCCCACCCTGTCGGACCAACGTGATAGAAAACCAAAACCTCACGTGCCTCACCCTCCTCACCGAGCTTTTCGGTACTCCGCTCGCGCCATACTACCGAATAATTCGGTATAATGTCAACGTGAGAGTAACGGAACGTGTTTCAGATGGGTACGAGACCTTGAGAGAATACCGCCGCGCGGGTATGCTTCTGAGGGAGAAACCTAATCGTTTGGAGTCGGGTCTGGCTGACGGCGGATATACGTTTTTTGGTCGTTTCTTTGACGACTTGTTGGAGTCGAGGGGCTACAACCAGAGCACCTTTGCCGCCGAGTGCCGGAGGCGAAAGTTCAAGGTTGGCCGCCCCGGCAAGCAACGGGACGTTGGGCAGAGGAGCATCTCTGACTGGATGCACGGGCTCACCGTGTGCCCGCGGGAGATACCAACATATGCTGACGCCATCCTGATCCTCTCGGATACGGAGTGGATGGACTTTGGGTTGGCTTACGCCTATGGGCAGACTATTCCCGAGTGGGAGTTTGAGGACTTGCTGGAGTTCAGGAAGTTCTACCGGGCGGAACTCTCCGAGGAAAAAGAGCTACAGAGGGATTAACGGCCTGTATCAGGCTACCATTACACTCAGAGGACGTGGCGCTCAAGGTCGCACAGCTTGTGCCCACCGTTGAATACCTCGGATGCCTGGACGAATTCAGCTTGCCGGCCCTGATCTGCCCAATATTGGTATCTGGCCGAGACGGCCCTTGTCCGCCTCGGCAATGCTGATCTCTCACTGCGGAGGACAAATCTGCACGGTGAACTCGCACTCGGCTTCCGGGAATAACCCCTTCCGGAAACCAGGAAACAGCGGGAAGCACTGGAATTGCGCTCAGATCTTACAATGTTCGTATGAGCGACAGCAGGGGAATATCGACCGTGGTCAGTCCAAAGGTACTTGGGCGCTGGATGATCGACCGCTGGTATATATGGCAGATGCGTCTGCTGAACACCAAGAAGCTCTCGCAATTCTGTAGGGCTCGCGGCGTACTGGTCTCAAACTCCTCCGGAAGAGATATAGAGCGTTTATGGCAGATGGGCCTGCTGCAGGCAGATTATGTGCATAGCACGGAGGCGCTCGATGAAGAGGGGCTGGTAGAGATTCGCACGGACCGGGACGGACAGCGCTTCTACGCGGACGCGCGCCAGCCGACTCTACGTGCAGGGGGCTTCTTGGCCGCGGCAGCAGATTTAGAGAGGCTGTCGCCTACGGTCAAACCCTTCTTCCATCCCTTTCGACTCTACGTGATACAGCAGTTGCTGCAGCCTGTGCTGCTAGGTCCCAGGCCGAATATCACACCTATGTCAGCTTTCACTACCTCCAGGATGGACAGCTACCTCGGCTTAGTGGAGGGGGTGTTAGAACGATTCAATGACTACACGTGCGGAGAGTCCTTTCTCCACGAGATAAGACGCACAAACGAGCTCGCAGGATTGGTTATAGCAACGGAACCCTGCGTCTACGAACGCATGTTCGGTCGCTATAGGGTGCCGGGACTCGAACCTCAAGATTTGGGTATCAGCGTAGATGAGTACCTCGCCCTCGACTCGGAAGCGCGCTGGGAGGAGGCTAGAAAGCTCCAGCAGCAGAAAACTAGCGAGCACGGCGAAGACATCGCTAACAGGTACCGTGACGTCGGGATTGAGTGCATCGAAAAGGTGCGCGAGCGGCTATGTATAGACTCGGAGAGGCTTTATAAAGATAAGAGTGTTTTGAACTTGCTGCGATTAGCCCGAGGGCGCCGACCGCTTGAAATCGAGGGGGACGTAGGGGCCGCCCTCGTGTATCGATTGATGGCAGAGATGCTGCGACGCTTCTCGGAAGAAACGTTTGGTGAAGAGTTGCCCGAGGAGGATGAACTCGGCTTCGGTATGAGGATGCGCAACGTCAAGGTTCAAGATTACGGCTCCCATAGACTCCTCGACGGCGAGCGTGGCGTCGCCAACGCATTCGTTCGCAGGTTCGGCTTAGACTACGGCGTCCGGGTGCGCTGGTACGTCGAGGGCTACACGGAATGGGGTGCGCTTGGAGGCATCTTCGGCCGCTACGGTGGCACTGG
>JBARZO010000186.1:0-6676 GCA_049650165.1 Rubrobacteraceae bacterium | reverse complement strand
CTCCAGACGCCCGAACTCGACCAATTTCGCTACCTCCCAGCAAGAGATAGCGCTTACTCCGACAACGTCCGATTCGTTCGCTCGTATCGCCTCTACCTGGGAATCTTCAAGGTTCTCTATGCTGTGCGCCCACCAAACCCATATGTGAGTGTCTAGTACGATCAATGCTACCTATCTAAGAGTTTCCCAGGTGTCCTCGGCCACGCTGCCGAAAGGATCAATGTACTTGACTGGCTCTCCCCTAAGCGGATACATCTTGGAGACGTCTCGCTCGGCATGACGACTGTGCAAGACGATCTCTAGCTCTTCTCCTTTTCGAAAAGGGAGATTCGCAATAGTTACGGTTCCGTCTTCCTTTACAATGGTGCTGGTCCTGTACCTCTTCATGCAGTGCTCATGACTTCCACTGTTTCAGGACTCCCTTCTACGGAGTACGTTTAGGCTGTGGGACTCCATTATACGAAACAGTTCGACGAACTATATCTGGAGCTAGGAAGTCAGTCGGGCTCTATGGTGGCGATGAGGTCTTTGGAGTTTAGTTGTTCGGCGTAGAGTTCGGCCAGTTCTTTGTGGGTTTTGTGGGCTACAGCTTTGCCATTGGTGTGGGCTTCGATCATTATCGAGAGCGCCTGTTTTTCGGACATGCGGGGGATCACCTTGATCAGGGTCTCGACTACGTATTCCATCGGGGTGAAGTCGTCGTTGTGCAGAATGACCTTGTAAGGTGGTTCCTGCGTGATGCGACGCTGCGTCTTCTCTCGGGGAGTCGTTTCAGTGGCGAGCGTCGCGATGCTATGTCCGTATAACTCACTCATCGCTAGAGATGTAGGTTAGCATAGGTTTCCTGCCCAGTTCCACCTATCGGATACAAGGCATGATCTGTTCCAGCACCTTTTCGACGGCACGGCGGTTTGTATCGGCTATCTGCTGCGCCCGTTCTATGGGAGGGTAATCTAAAGGATCGTCGCGCATAAGCCGCGGTAGCTTTACGGGAGTATGCTCGCCCCACTTCGCTAGCCAATCCTCCGGTGTCTCGTCGGGCAATTCCTGATGTGAAACAGCGGCCCACAAGGCGGCCCAGGCTCTCGGGACGACGCGCCAGATGTCGTAGCCTCCGCCGCCGGTGGCGACCCACCGGCCGCCGCAGAGCTCGTGGGCGAGGTCGTGGACGCGGTTCGGTACGCGCTCGTAGAGGCTGGTCGTGGCGGAGAGGTGCGTGAGAGGGTCGAGCTTGTGTCCGTCGCAACCGTTTTGAGAGAGGATGATGTCCGGCTCGAAGGCACGCAGCACTTCGGGGACTACGGCCTCGAAGCAGGAGATCCAGGACTCGTCGTCCGTGAACGGCTCCAACGGCACGTTGACGGAATAGCCTACTCCTTCTCCCCTCCCCTTCTCTTCCACACCGCCGGTTCCGGGAAAGAGGTAGCGGCCCGACTCGTGCATGGAGACGGTGAGGACTTGCGGGTCGTCGTAGAACATCCACTGGACACCGTCGCCGTGGTGGGCGTCGGTGTCCAGGTAGGCGATCCGGATTCCGGGGTGTTCTTCTTTGAGGCGTGCGATAGCTACTCCGGCGTCGTTGTAGAAGCAGAAGCCGCTCGCCCGGGAGCGCATAGCGTGGTGTAGTCCCCCGGAGATACACATTGCGTGATCCAACTCGCCCCCCATCACGAGTCGACAGGCTTTCAGTACCGCGCCAACTACGAAACAACCGGCCTCATCAACGTGCGGAAAGACCGGGTTGTCCGAGGACCCTATGCCGTAGTGGCGCAGCTTGACGGTATCCGCCACGCCCATACCGGCCTGCTGAACGAGCCGGATGTAGGTCAGGCTGTGTACGGTCAGGAGGTCTTCCTCGGTCGCCTTCTCCGGCTCTAGGAACGAGTAACCTTCAAAGAGCCCCAGCGCCTCGCAAAGCTCCAGGGTCATCCTGATGCGGAGCGGGTTGAACGGATGGTCGTCGCCGAAACCGTAAGCCTCCAGCGAACGATCGTGGACTATCGCGGCCCGACCGCTCATAGCTTCGGCGGCCACAGGACATGGTATCCGGCAGTCTCCAGATGTCCCACAACCTCACCCGGATCGATGGTATCCACGCGAAACACGATGAGGCGCTCGTCGAGGTCGTCTCCTGACGGTGACTTAGTCCTCGCACCCATCGCCACGCTGACGATGTTGATGCCGAACATACCGAATACCCCGGCGACCCCGGCCAGCGCCCCCGGTCGGTCGGGAACGGAGATCTCCATGCGGCTCCCGGGCTCGTGGGCGCCGACGAGATACACCAGCGCCTCCATAACGTCCGAAGTAGTAATGATCCCGACGAGCCTCCCGTCCTCTACCACCGGCAGGCATCCAACCCTCTTCTCCCGCATCGTATTGGCGGCCTGCTCTATCGGGTCGCGAGGATGAGCCGCTACCACCTCGCGGGCCATAACGAACGAGACGAGGATCTCCTCCAGAGCGGCGGCCCGTGCCGCGTCACCTAAAACGGGGGTGGCCGAACGCAGGTCCCGGTCGGAGAGAACTCCGACGAGCCGTCCCTCTTCGACAACGGGTAAGTGACGAATCCTCATCTCCCGACTCGCCGCTAGCGCCTCCTTCGCCGTCGTCTCCGGCGTCATTGTCACGACCTCGTGGGTCATGGAATCTTCCACCAACAGCATATCTACCTCTCCCTGTTCTCCCTCGCATTGTATATGCACCCGAGGCTTCGAGTAAGAGGCTCATCGAAACTGGTATAAAGAGCGTCCATGACTGAATTCCTGAATGAGTTCCTGGCCGACAAAGCGACGATGCTCGTCGAAGAGAACTTCACCGGCGTTCCCGCCGAGTGGTGGTGGGAGCGACGGATGGGCGGCGGCATCGCCGTCTGTCAGGTGCTTGACCCCCAAGCCATGAGCCGTGAGATCTCCGGTCGCACAGGACATGCTCAACGGGAGGTTCAGCAGACGGTCGAAGAAGAACTCGGTCTGGAAGACCAAGAACCGGTCGTGCTGACCTTCGAGATACCAGGCGAGACATCGGCTCCAGTAGCCGCCCGGATGCTCCAGGATCGCTCATCCACCCCCGAAGGCCTCGCCGCCGGTCTCTACCGGCAGATCGAAGAGAAAATACGTGCCGCCGAATAGCCGGCGCTATGTCGGCAACAGAGACCGACTGCCAGGAACTATCTGGAATACAAGCCTGCTCGCCATTCTGGCGATGCTACTGTTCTCCTGCGGTCAAGGAGAAGCCCAATCCACCGCCGTAGACGTAAAACTCGCCGAATGGCGGGGAGAAAGCGTCTTGGTCAGCGGAGTCTGGGCAAGAGGTGTCTCGACGCCCCCTATCTGCCGTATCCTCGAAAGTCGCGACGGCACCACGAGTAGCTACTTCGAACCCGACGCGCGGGTCGTTCTGGACGGCAACACCTTCTCCAAACAGTTCGTCCCGGCAGAAACGGCCCGGGAAGGCCCGCCCACAAAGCGCGACGATCTTTACGTCCGTTGCTCCGTGAGCATGGACTCGGGACGGACGGGCGAAGATGTGGCAAAGGTGAATGGTAGTTCTTGAAAGTTCAGTACCTCGGCACGTTCTCGTCCGCCTGAGAGTAGGCGTCCAGGCCGCCTTCCAGGTTGAATACGCGTTCGAAACCGGAACGTTCCAGGGACTGGGTTACGTAGGCGCTCCGGGTGCCGTGGTGACAGATCACCACCGTTTCCTGGTGCGGATCTAGTTCAGAGACCCTTTGTGGCATTTCGCCCAGCGGGATGAGCCGGGAACCTTCTATCCGGGCGGCGACGAACTCCCACGGCTCCCGCACGTCGAGCAATTCCAGCCGGTCGCCGCGCTCCAACCTATCTTTGAGCTCTCGTGGTGTGATGGTCCCGTAGTCCGGCTCCCGCCTCAAAACTCGTAGTCCGCCACGATCCTCCCCGTGGTTCGCTCTCCGAGCTTTTCCACAACGGCGAGATGGTCCGGGTGTTCCAGGTATTCCTGCAGTCCGTCGCGGTCCTCGAAGCGGGCGAACAGCGCGTGAGTGTAGTCTCCGGCGCGGCCGCTGAAATCCTCGCCAACGGAAAAATCCACCACGCTACCCACGCTGTTCCGCAGATCCCGGACGGACGAGAGGAGGTCCTCTACGTCCTCGTCCGCAACATCTTCTCTCACGGCAAAAAATACGAGATGATCTACCATAAACCCTCCTAGTTCGAACCAATCCTCCGGACGAGTTTAGCATCCGGACAGCGTCCGGTGCCCCGGGTGGCGGAAGCACCCGCGGACAGAGTAAACTAGTCCGGTACTGCAAAACAGGGAGGATTGTTCTGGAGACTTCATTAGAGACCGCCGTTCTCTTATCCGTAGCATACCTGCTAGGCCTCTTCGCCAGTGCCGTCCGGTTGCCACCGTTGGTCGGGTATCTCGGCGGCGGGTTCGCGCTCTTCGCGTTCGGGTTCGAGAGCACGGAACTCCTGCACGAGATCGGGCACGCGGGAGTGCTGCTACTCCTGTTCACCATCGGGCTGCACCTGCGCTTGAAGAGCATCCTGCGCCCGGAAGTGCTGGGCGTGGGCGCCATACACATCGCCATCAGCGCGGCGCTCTTCACGCTCGTGGGTCTGGCCTTCGGACTCGGCCTGACGGCGGCGGCCCTGGTCGCCGTGATCCTCGGTTTTTCGAGCACGGTTCTGGCAGCCAAGACCCTGGAGGAGCGGGGTGAGCTAGACTCCTACCACGGTCGAGTGGCGATTGGAATCCTGATCTTCCAGGACATCGTGGCGATCGCCCTGCTCGCTTTCAGCGGCCTGGGAACGCCGTCACCGTGGGCCCTGACGCTGTTGGCGCTTCCACTGGCCCGCGTACCGCTGACGCGCCTCATGGCGGCAAGCAAGCACGACGAGCTACTCCTGCTCTACGGGTTACTCCTGGCATTGGGAGCCGGCGCTCTCTTCGAAGCCGTCGGCCTGAGTTCCGAACTCGGGGCACTGGTTTTCGGGGCTCTGCTGGCCGGAACACCTCAGGCGGACGAACTATCGGACAAGCTGTGGGCGCTCAAAGAAGCTTTCCTGGTGGGCTTCTTTCTGGAGATTGGGCTCGGCGGTCTTCCGACCCCCGGCGGCGCAGTCTTCGCCCTCGCACTACTGGTGCTGCTGCCGGCCAAGAGCATCCTCTTTTTCTTCCTGGCGGTGGCCTTCAATCTGCGGGTTCGCAACGGGTTTATGGTCGCGGTCTCGCTAACGGCCTACAGCGAGTTCGCCCTGATCGCCGGGGCGGCCGCCGTGGTGGGCGGCTTGATCCCGGAGTCTTCACTGGTCGTACTGGCTCTCGCGGTTGTGCTCTCGTTCGCCGTGAGCGCGCCGCTCAACCGGGCCGTCCACAAACTCTACGCCCGGTTCGAGCCCATGCTCGTTCGTTTCGAGCGGGAAGTAGATCATCCGGACGGGGTGCCCCGCATTCTGGGCAGCGCCCGCTCCCTGGTCTTCGGCATGGGTCGAACGGGGAAATCCGCCTACGCCACCCTCAACGACCACGGCGGACGTCCCGTGGGGCTGGATTCAGACCCCACCAAACTGGAACAACATCGTGAGGAGGGACGCCGGGTGGTGTACGGCGACGCTGAGGATCCGGACCTCTGGGACAGCCTGAACCTGGAGAAGCTGGAGAGAGTAGTGCTGACCTTACCGGACATCGAGGCGCGGCTACAGGCTGTGGACGAACTCCGGGGACGCGGCTTCGAGGGCATCATAAGCACCCTCAGCATGTACCCGGATGAGGAAGAGCCTCTGCGGGCTGCGGGGGCCGACATAATCGCCCATCCCTTATCGGAAGCAGGGTATGGTTTGGCGGAGCAGAGCCTGCAGTCGCCGACGACCCGCTAGCGCTCGGCCCTCCGGCGCCGCAGCTCCCAGATCACCAATGCCAGCACCAGAATGCCGACGACCACCCAACCCCAGGGGCCAATGGTCAACAAGTGTCCACTAACTACGGAGACGACCACGATGGGGATAATGCCGAGCGCCGTCGTCCACGCAAACCGCCAGAAAGATATGCCGAGTAGGCCCATCGCGAGGTTGAGCAGACTGAAAGAGATGATCGGGATAAAGCGCACCGCGACGAGCTGCCAGTCCGAACGCTGCCGGGTCCACTCTTCCATGCGCTCCAGACGGTCTCCGGGAGCTATACGAAACACCAGCGGTCCTGCGAATCTTGCTACGCCATAACCCAGCCAGGAACTAAGGACCATGCTACTCCAGGTAACAGCAATGCCCCCCCACGTCCCGAAAACCACCCCGTTGGCCGCCGCCAAAAGCTCCAGCGGAAAGGGGACGAAAGTATGCACCAGCATGAGGGCGGTCGAGGTCAGCGGCGCCCACGGCCCCATACCCTGAATGGCAGACCGCAGGCTCTGTGAATCTATCTCCTGGAACAAGCGCCACAGGTCGCCGAGCGGCCCACTTAACCACCATCCGAAAACAAACACACCGATCGCAACCGCCACGAACACCGCCAGCCGCCGCACATCCGGGTCTAACCGGCGAGTGGCCTTGTCTTCCTGCCGCCGGGAAGGCTGGCTTTTCTTCACGCGAGGGCCGTTTCTCTTGGCGCTCTTGACTTTGCCCACTAGGTTCGCCAATCCTTCAAAAACGAGCCCTTCTCTCGGTGCGCCGATCCTGTTTGAGTCCGGCCCAGATTC
>JBARZO010000185.1:0-10018 GCA_049650165.1 Rubrobacteraceae bacterium | reverse complement strand
GGTCTATATCCCGGGAACTGACGGCTTCGACCATCCCGACGTACAAGCCGGGAGGGAAAAGCAGCTCCCTCTCGCCCGCCCGGCCACTGGTAACCGTAAAATAACCCTTCTCCACCTGCGCCCCGAGGTCAACGAAATCCACCCCGAGAGTCCCCTCCCAGTCTGTCTTGAGCAAGCCTTCGCCGTAAGAAGCCTCTCCATCCGGGGAAGCTGATATGAGCTCCCCGGTGGTGGCGTCGAACTCCGCCTCTGGAACGACCCGGACACCGGCGGCGAAGCTCTGATCTGTTATCAGCATGACCTCCGCCTGGTTTCTAGTGACGTTACTCGTCGTACGACCTACCAGGGTGTTGTTCCCGACCACTACCGGCTGCTCCGGCGCAATTCCGTCATTCGTCCCTACGTTAATGCTTATACGCTCGGTGAACTGATCTCCTACCGGCGCCACGACCTGGGCCAGGGGACCGTACTCATACACCTCTCGGTTTCCCTGAAGAAGTTCGTTCAAACGGTCGTTCTCTTGCTGCAGCCGTGACGCCTGGGCCGCGAGTTCTTCGTTCTCGCCAGCCTCCCGGCGGAGTTCTTCCGTTTCTTTCCCGTTTGCAAAAGCGTCGCTGACCCGGCCGCTGGCATCACCCAGCGGTCTTATTACAACACCGAATAAGTTGCGTACGGGCTGTAAAACCTCGGACGCCCCGAGCTGTACCGTGTGGAGCGGGCCTGTCGGTCCCTCCCTTACATAGACTGTAAAAAGCACCAGGCACGCAAAGCCCAAAACACCGAGGACGATGAGGTTTCTTATTGTGTTGGATTTCTTTCTACCCATGGCCCGCTAGGAATTCAGGGCGTTGCGGTAGAGGTCCATTTCCTCCAGCGAACGACCGCTACCTAGCGCGACGCACATCAAAGGATCGTCGGCAATGTGGACCGGTATACCCGTTTCCCTCCGGAGCCGCTCGTCCAAAAACCGGAGCAAGGCGCCACCACCGGCCAGCATCATCCCCCGGTCCATAATGTCCGAGGCGAGCTCCGGCGGCGTCTGGTCCAACGTCTCACGCACTGCGGCGACGATGGCGTCGACCGGCGTACTAATGGCCTCCCGGATCTCCTCACTCGTCATCACGATGGTTTTCGGTAAGCCATTGACGAGGTCCCGGCCCCGAATCTCCGCCGACTCCTCTTCCTCCAGCGGAAAGGCACTGCCGAGCTCTATCTTCAACTGCTCTGCCGTCTGGGCGCCGATGGCGAGCTTATACTCCTTCTGGATGTAGCTGGATATAGCGTCGTCGATGTCGTCGCCCGCCATCCGGGTGGAAGCCTTCGTGACGATTCCCCCCATCGAGATAACCGCGACCTCGCTCGTCCCGCCGCCGATATCGACGATCATGGACCCTTGCGCCTCGTTCACCGGCAAACCCGCCCCGATGGCGGCCGCCAATGGCTCCTCGATGGTGAACGCCTGCCGGGCTCCCGCTGATTCCGTGGCCTCTCGAACCGCCCGCAACTCCACCTTAGTGACGCCCGAAGGAACGCACACCACCACCCGCGGACCGATGATCGAGCGAAACCAACGACGCTTCGACTGGGCTTTGCGGATAAAGTAAGCGATCATCTTCTCGGTAACCTCGAAGTCGGAGATCACACCGTCTTTTAGAGGCCGGATCGCGACTATATTTCCTGGCGTTCTACCGAGCATTCGCTTGGCAGTCGAGCCGACCGCCACAGCACGGTCCGTCTTATTGTCTATAGCAACGACCGAAGGCTCGGAGAGAACGATACCTTGTCCCTTGACGAAGACCAGCGTATTCGCCGTCCCCAAGTCTATCGCTATATCTTTCCCGAATATTCCACTCAAAGTTTCGCGTCCTCTGCCTGTAGTAAATGCTGTAGCCGAAGTTTGCGGCTACAGCATGTCGTGTTCTTTCATGCTGAAACAGCCATCGCCCAGGATCACGTGGTCTAAAACTTCTATACCAATGATCTCCGAAGCGTGACACAGTCTCCGGGTAACTTCTCTGTCCTCCCGGCTCGGTTGTACCTTGCCACTCGGATGGTTGTGGGCCAGGATTACACTGGCCGCGCTGGCCCGGATCGCTGGCTTGAATACCTCCCTCGGGTGTACGAGAGACGCCGAGAGAGTTCCTACCGAGACCGTTGGAACTTCCAACACTTCATTCTTGGTATTCAAGAGCACCGCAACGAAGTTTTCCCGGTCAAGATTGGCGATACGACCTCTCAAAAGTCCTTCCACATCCGTCGGCGATGATATCACGGGCCGTCCCGGGTTACGAACCCTTCCAAGCCGCTTTCCAAACTCTACGGCTGCGAGTATTATGCATGCTTTTGCTTCGCCTATTCCGTGTATTTTTATCAGGTCGTGGGTGGTTACGTTGTAGAGACCAAAGAGGTCGCCGCTCTCGGAGATCACCTCGCTGGCGAGCTCCACCGACGTCTTTTCCCGACTCCCGATACCAAACAGAATACCCATCAACTCCGCGCTCGATAGTGCGGCCGGTCCTTCAGAGAGCAGTCGCTCCCTGGGGCGAAGTTCCGGCGGGAGTTCCTTTATCGTGTAGCGACGCCGTTCCATGACGGACATTTTAGTACCTTTCGTACCAACGTACTCCGAACCGCTCCAGCATCCTTATCGTCAGGGCGAGCGGCAGCCCGACGACGTTCGAATAATCGCCCCCGATCCACTCTACGAATGCCCCGGCCCGGCCCTGAATGGCGTAACCGCCGGCCTTTCCGATCCCCTCACCGAGTTTGGTGTAGGCGGAGATTTCGGTAGCACCAAGCTTCCGGAGCTTTACGCTGGTTACGGAATGACAGACAATTATCTCGTCCGAGCGGGAAACGGCCACGCCGGAATGAACCTCGTGGGCACGACCGTTCAGGGCGGTTAGCATCGTCAGCACATCCAACTCACCCTTAGCCTGCCCCAGCACTCGTTCCCCATCGGGTAGATCCGGTAGATACACCACCGTATCAGCCGCCAGCACGATCGCGTCGTCCTCACCGACCGCGAGCGCTTTACCCCGGGCGTTGGCTACGACCGTCTCTTTGGGGCTTTCCAGAGTAACTTCGGGGAAGCCACTTTTGCAGGTCTCGAAGTCGTAGCCCGTGCGGCGGAGTAACTCGACGCGCCGGGCCGACTCGGAGGCTAGTACGAATTGCAAAAGTTGTTTCTGGCTAAGAGCCGAAGAAAAGTTGAAGTTCTCTCTCGGCGCTCTCAGGGGAGTCCGAGCCGTGAACGAGGTTGTCGGGCATGCCCAGGGCCAGGTCGCCCCGAATGGTTCCGGGTTCGGCTTCAGCGGGGTTGGTCGCGCCCATCAGCTTGCGCATTACCTTGATCGCGCCTTCTCCACTCACCCTCATGGCTACGACTGGCGTCGTGGTTATGAACTCGACAAGTTCCTCAAAAAAGGGCTTGTCCCGGTGTTCGGAGTAGTGTTCCTCGGCCAGCTCGCGGCTTACCTCCATCAGCTGCATCGCTTTGATGTCGAGGTTCTTGGCTTCGATGCGGCTGATGATCTCACCTATAAGCTGCCGCTTTACGCCGTCGCCTTTTACGAGTATCAGGGTTTCTTCCATCATAATCTCTCTTTCTACCAGCTCATTTTCTTACCGGTTTGTTGATCCATGCCGCAGTATGGGCAAGTTTCCCAGCTATTGTCCAGCGGCCGCTCGCATTCGATGCACGGTTTTTTCAACTCCAGGTGGCACTCCGGGCAGATCAGGTAGTCTTTCTCTACCTGCGCCCGGCAGTTGGGACAGTGTAGGGTCCGGCTCCGAAGCTCCCGCTCCAGCACGGCGAGTTCCAGCTCCCGCTCGCGGGCGTCGAGTTCGTACTCCGGGGGGCGTACGATCAGGTAAACGAGCGTCCCGAGAAACGGAAACACGACGGCGACGATTCCCCACAGGATCGCCAGGCTTCCCCGGCGCCGGGCGTCGGTGTAAGTCCAATAGACCAGGGCGAGCCACAGGATCGCCGTCAGTAGGATCAACAACTGACCGGCGATCCTCAGAATAGGACTGCTCAGGAAATCCGAGATGATCTGGAACGGATCCGAATCCTGCTGTAATAGCAGCGCCAGATCACTGTAAATCACGAGACGTACCTCAACATCACGAAATATCCGGCGATGAAGGCGACTACTGCCACGACCAACAGCAGGCCCGCAATTTTCAACGCGCTGCTAGCTTTCACGCAACCGTCCCAATATGGACGCGCCGGTGGACAGCGAGCCCGTCACCAGCACAACTCCGTCTGTCTTTTTCATCTCACTCACAGCTCCGTCCAGCGCCTCGCGGACATCTAAGGCAACCTCAGCTCTCCTGCCCTTCACGTCCCTGGGATCGTGGTGCTCGGGGATCCACTCCGGATCTGCGGCCCGATCATTGTCGGGACGCGTGAGCACGAGGTATGAAGCCTCAGTTTCCAAAGCAGAAAGCATACTTGTAATGTCCTTCTCCCGCAAGACACCGAACACCACTCCCAAAGGTCGCTCCCCATACGCCTCTCGGATTCCATTCAGTGCGGCTTCTAAACCACTTGGATTATGACCGCCGTCCACAACCACGGGGACACCCTCCACCTCGTGTACCTCGAAGCGTCCCGGCAGACAATCTTCCACCCGCTGGACAACTCGCCACCGTGCCGGCACACCGAGAGGGTAGCCTAGAAGTTCTTCCGCCGCCCGAATCCCTAGTGAGACGTTACGCCGGACGAACCCGGCTCCGGTTCCCGTTGATTCGTGGGCTGCGTCCGATGCGGCGTCTACGAGCCGGACGCCGGCACGCGCTGACTCTTCCCGGGCGATCCCGGCTATTTCAGGGTTATCGTCGCCGAGTACCAAGAGTCCACCCTGCGGTAGGCTGGCTAACTTCTCCCGGGCGATCTCTTCGAGGGTATTTCCCAAATACTCAGTATGGTCCAGTCCGACGTTAGTAAGCACAACGGCCTCCGCATCGGCCGCAGAGGTTGCATCGTAGCGGGCACCGAGACCAGCTTCCATGATAGCCCAGGTAACGCCCTCTTCACGAAAAAATTGTAGAGCGCCTGCCGTCAGCAACTCGAATTGTGAAGCCGGAACGTTCTCCTGGTCAGCCACTTCCATGACCCGTCCCATCACAGCAGCGAAACGCACGTCGGAGACGTACATGCCCCCGACCATGATGCGCTCGGTGTATGAAAGCACGTGTGGTGACAGATAAGTTCCGGCTGAAAACCCGGCTTCATCCAGGGCGGCTGAGAGAGCTACTGCGGTAGTCCCTTTGCCGTTTGTTCCGACGACCTGGACTATCCTGAGTGATTCTTCAGGATGGTCGAGAAGGGCTAGTAGTTCCCGGATGCGTTCTAGCCCGAGAGTAATGTGTCGTCGTCGGTCTAGTTCGTCGCAGACTTGCTCGAAGGTATGGGTTACGGGCAACGTTCCGGCTTCCTACACGTACTCTTCTAGTCGACGGGTGAGCGTGTCCAGCATCCGGGCGTTGACGTCGAGCTTGTCTCGTTCGGCCGCGACTATTTCCTGTGGGGCGCGTTCGACGAAGTTGGCGTTCGCGAGTTTCTTTTCGGCCCGTTCGACTTCGGCGCCGACGCGTTCGATCTCTTTTCTTAGACGCCCGATCTCACCCTGGCGCTGCTCCTCAGTGAGCGATACTTCAACCGCTATATCGCCCGCCGGCAGCACCGCTTTCTTGTCCCCCAACTCTTCCGTCGGCCGAACCCCCGATAGCGAGACAAACACGCCGGTTTCTATACCTTCCGGCAGGCTTCCAAGCAACTCTCCCTCCACTTTGGATTCCGCACGGAACTTCCGCACGGCGGAGACGGCACGCTTGGTGCGCTCCAGCAGTTGGCCGGCGGATTTGTCTTCGAATTTCTCGTGTTCGGTCGGAAACTTCTGGTGGACCAGGAAGCCTTCGTCCCCCAAAATGTCCGACATCTCTTCGGTAGCGAACGGCATGACGGGATGAAGGAGCCGTAGGATGCCGGAGAAGACGTCTCTCAGGACTCTTGGGGTGGCGGGTGATGGGGCGGCCTTCGCTATCTCGATGTACCAGTCGGCGAATTCTCCCCAGGTGAAGTTGTAGATCACCCGCATAGCTTCGGAGAACTCACACTCTTCCAGAAGAGCATCGTACTCGCGGGCCGTTCGGTCGAACTCCGAAAGGATCCAACGGTCCGAGTTCGACATTTCACCATCCCCATGAGGCTCCGCGTAGTTGAGGATGAACCGGGTCGCGTTCCAGAGTTTGGTAACGAAAGCCCGGCCCATGCTCGCCCGCTCGTGGGAGTAGGCGAAGTCCTGCGTCGAGGACTGGTAGAGAAGCCCGAACCGAACGGCGTCCGTACCGTACTCGTCGAAAAGTTCGAGCGGGTTCAGGGTGTTGCCTTTTGATTTGCTCATCTTTGTGCCGTCGGATGACAGGACGATTGAGTGGACGTTGATCTTCTTGAACGGAACCTCGCCCCGGTAACGGAGGCCTGTCATGATCATGCGCGCCACCCAGAGGTACATGATCTCCCGCGCCGTTGACAAAAGACTGGTCGGGTAGAAATACTCCAGATCCTCCGACTCCTCCGGCCAACCTAACGTGGCAAACGGCCACAACGCCGACGAAAACCAGGTATCGAGCACGTCCGCGTCCTGCTCATACCCCTCACCCGGCGACTCTTTCGCGGCCACTACCTCACCGTCCGGCCCGTACCAGATCGGGATGCGATGTCCCCACCAGAGTTGCCGGCTGACGTTCCAGTCCTGAAGGTTCTCGAGCCATCGAATCGTCTCCCGACGCCACGAATCCGGGTAAACCTGTATCTCCTCGTTCTTCAGCGCCTCAATCGCGGGCTCGGCCAGCTCTTTCATCGCAACCCACCACTGCTCCGAAAGCCAGGGCTCTATAACCGCCCCGCAACGGTCGCAGTGACCGACCCGGTGGACGTAGTCCTTCACCTCGGCGAGAAGACCCTGTTCTTCTAGGCGGCCCACCACGGCGATCCGGGCGTCTTCCCGGCTCATCCCGGCGAAAGGACCGCCGTTCTCGTTGATCGTACCGTCCGGGTTCATGATGTTCACCTGGCCGAGGCCGAGCTTTTGGCCGATCTCGAAGTCGTTGGGATCGTGGGCGGGGGTGACTTTCAGTACGCCGGTCCCGAAGCTCGGGTCCACGTAGTCGTCGGCGAATATCTCTATCTCGCGCTCAACGAAGGGCACGCGGACTTTACGTCCGACAAGGTCTGTATACCGTTCGTCGTCCGGGTTCACCACGAGGGCGACGTCCCCGAGCATCGTTTCGGGGCGGGTGGTGAAGACCTGGGCGTGGCCGTCGCCATCTACGAAGGGGTAGCAGAGGCCGTAGAGCTTGCCGTTGACTTCTTCGTAGTTGACTTCGAGGTCGCTGATGGCCGAGCGATCGTTCGGGCACCAGTTGGTGATGCGGTTGCCCCGGTAGATCAAACCGGACTCGAACATCTCGATAAAGGCGGTGAGCACCGCGTCCACGTAGCTTTCGTCCATCGTGAAGCTCAGCCGCCGCCAATCAACCGAAGCCCCGAGCCTGCGTAGCTGACCGAGGATCTTGGTCCGGGCGTCGATGGCAAACTCCCAGCACTGCTTGACGAACTCTTCGCGCCCGAGGTCCCAGCGACTCTTACCTTCTTCGCGCAAGAGCTTCCGCTCCAACACGTTCTGGAGGGCGATGGACGCATGATCCGTACCCGGCAGCCAGAGGGCTTCGTAGCCTTTCATCCGGGCTCGCCGGGTAAGAGTGTCCTGGATGGCGCCGTTCAACGCGTGTCCCATGTGCAACTCGCCCGTAACGTTGGGCGGCGGGATGACGATGCAGTATGGCTCTTTATCCGGATTCGGGTCGGCGTCGAATGCGCCGGCCTTCTCCCATTCCGCGTATATTCGGTCTTCTACGGCGCGGGGATCGTAGGTTTTCGGTATCTCTCGGGGCTGGCTCAATTGCTGGGGCTAGGCTGTTTCTTCTTCGTCGTACGAGTATTTGGAGTTGTCGGACCCCGTTACGAGCGCCGGTTGCACGCCCTCATTGACCGTATCCGCATCCACGATGCACTTCACGATGTCCGAGCGGCTCGGGAGATCGTACATCGTCGGCAATAGTGACGCCTCAAGGATACTCCTCAAGCCTCGGGCTCCCGTCCCGCGCTCCAGGGCTTGTTCGGCAACCGCTGTCAGCGCGGCCTCGGTGAAGGCGAGATCCACCTTGTCATAGCGGAAGAACTGCCGGTATTGGCGGACCAGGGCATTCTTCGGCTCGGTGAGGATGCGGATCAGGTCCTCCTCCTCCAGCGTCCTGAGCGTGGAGATCACCGGCAACCGGCCGACGAACTCGGGGATTAGGCCGAAGCCCAAAAGGTCTTCCGGCTGGGTGTGCATGAAGATCGTCCCCGGGTCTTCTTCCTGCCGCTCGGAGGCGTCTCCACCGAAACCTATGCTCCGCTTGCCGATCCTCTGCCGGATAACGTCCTCCAGCCCCCCGAAGGCTCCACCGCAGATAAAGAGCACGTTCTTCGTGTCTATCTGCAAGAAATCCTGGTGCGGATGCTTTCGTCCACCTTGCGGCGGTACGCTGGCGACCGTTCCCTCCAATATCTTGAGTAGCGCCTGCTGAACACCCTCACCGGAGACGTCGCGGGTGATGGAAGGATTGTCGGACTTGCGGGCGATCTTGTCGATCTCGTCGATGTAGATGATGCCCGTCTCAGCCTTCTTCACGTCGAAGTCGGCGGCCTGTATAAGCTTGAGTAGGATGTTCTCTACGTCCTCGCCAACGTAGCCGGCTTCGGTCAACGCCGTTGCGTCGGCGATGGCAAACGGGACGTTGAGGATTTTGGCGAGTGTCTGGGCCAGAAGTGTCTTGCCGGAGCCGGTCGGCCCGATGAGCAAGATGTTCGACTTCTGAAGCTCGGTGCCTTCCGTCGGCTCCGGTCCCATCTGGATGCGCTTGTAGTGGTTGTAGACGGCGACCGCGAGGACTTTCTTGGCGTCCTCCTGGCCGATCACGTACTCGTTTAGGATTCGGTTGATCTCCCGGGGCTTGGGCAGATCGTCATCGGTCAGAACCTCGGGGTTGCTGAACTCCTCGTCGATGATCTCATTGCAGAGCTCGATGCACTCGTCGCAGATGTACACACCAGGTCCGGCTATGAGCTTCCTGACCTGGCGCTGACTCTTTCCGCAGAAAGAGCACTGCAACTGGTCCGACGGATCCCTCATATCTTTACGTTCCTCCCCTGGCTTCGCCCATCAGTGATGACCTCGCGTGTGATCGCTGTCTGCACGTTCCTCCCCCGGCTATTCCTGGTGGTTCCGGATTATGTTGTCTATGACGCCGTACTCGACGCCCTCTTCCGGGCCCATGATGTAGTCGCGGTCGGTGTCGCGCTCGATCCGATCATACGGCTGTCCGGTGTTCTGCGACAACAGCTCGTTGAGCCGCTGCTTCGTGGCGATCAACTCCTTCGCGTGGATCTCCACGTCTGAAGCCTGTCCCGCGAGCCCACCAACGCTCGGCTGATGCAGCAAAATTCTCGTGTTCGGCAACGCGTTACGCTTGCCCTTCGCGCCCGCCGCGAGCAAGAAAGCCCCCATCGAAGCGGCCATGCCAAGCGCCGTCGTCGAAATGTCCGGCTTCACGAACTGCATCGTGTCGTAGATGGCGAGGCCCGCCGTGACGCTACCGCCCGGGGAGTTTATGTACAGGTTGATGTCCTGCTCCGGGTCTTCGCTTTCGAGGTGCAGGAGCTGCGCCATGATGGCGTTCGCAACCTGATCGTCAACCGGGGTGCCGAGGAAGATGATCCTATCCTTCAGCAACCGGGAGTAGATGTCCATCGCCCGCTCACCCCGCGGGCTCTGCTCTATTACGTACGGTATTACACCCTGCGGATCGTAGTAGCTCATTCTTTTTCTCCTTCGACGGTCTCTGTTTCAGCAGTCTCTGTCTCGGCGACTCCCTCGCCAACCTCTATCTTCGCCTCTACCGA
>JBARZO010000184.1:0-18502 GCA_049650165.1 Rubrobacteraceae bacterium | reverse complement strand
CGTTGTCGCCCCCCATCGTCACCCAGGCGCACTCCGGCGCGAACCCCTCTACGTGGTCCGCCTCTTTTTTCAAGTAGCTCTCGGGGATGAGCAGAGGAAAGTAGGCATTGACGTGGCCGGTTGCCTTGAAGCGGTCGTCCAGGTCGCGTTGGATGCGTTCCCAGATGGCGAAGCCGTAGGGTCGGATGGCGAACGTCCCGCGCACCGGTCCATAGTCGGCCAGCTTCGCCATCCGAACCAGATCCAGATACCACCGGCTCGGGTCTTCACTCTTCTTCGTCAGCTTTTCGACCGCCTCGGCCATGTGGAAGCCCCTCTCTAATGAAATTCAGATTAGAGAGGAGTATAGCGGCCTGAGGCTACGCAGACGAGACAGTCTGCGGTTCGACTTTTTCTTCTGTTCGATCCGAGACCGCATCGTCGGCTTTTTTGCCGAAGATTATGAGGCCTCCGACGGCTATGGCTATGGCTATAGGCATCATGAGCCACCAGGGCAGGCCGAAGCCGATCGGAAGCAGGCCGATGAGTAGCGCCACGATGCCGGTGAAGAGCGCGTAAGGTAGCTGGGTTCGGACGTGGTCAATGTGGTCCGAGCCGGATGCCATAGAGGAGATGATGGTGGTGTCGGAGATCGGAGAGCAATGATCACCCCACACTGCTCCGGCGAGCACTGTCGAGACGGACGCGTAGAGGATGTAGTAACCGTCCGGGTTGTCCATACCGTTTGCCTGGAGGATGGCCCAACTCAACGGGACTGTTAGTGGGATGAGGATGCCCATCGTGCCCCAACTCGTGCCGGTGGCGAAGGCCGTCGCGGCGGCGACCACGAAGATCAGGGCCGGCACCACCGCCGGGGGAAGACTTTCACCTAGCACGGAGACGAGGTAGTCACCCGTGTGCAGGACATCCGTTACGGCGGCTAGTGCCCAGGCCATCACCAGGATCAACAACACGAACAGCATCGCCCGGAGTCCGACGTACCACGCGTTCATAGTATCGCCCAAGGAAAGCAGCCGTTGGCCGAGGGTCAGGGCGACCGCCACCAGTACGCCTAACAGCGAGCCCCACACCAGCGAAGAGAACGGGTCGGCGCTGCCGATGATGTCCTGCAGTGAGTCGCCGCTGCCCGTAATGTACAGACCGATCATGGCAACCCCGATCAGAACCACTATCGGTATTACAGCGTTGAACGCTCTTTCGGGGGTTTCCGCGTCGGGCTCCAGTTCGTCGCCCGAGGCGGCCGAGTCAACGTCCGCACCGTCCCGGAGGACTTTGCCCTCCGTGCGGCTCCGCACTTCGGCGGTGTACATCGGCCCGAAGTCTCTTCCCGTAATGGCGACGGCGAAGACGAAGACTATCGCCAGGATCGGATAGAAAGCGTAGGGAATGGAGTTCAGGAAGATAGAGTACGCCGACTCGCTCAAGCCCTCGATGTTGCTGACGGCCTCGTCTATGAGTCCGACCTGAAAGCCGATCCAGGTTGAAATCAGGGCGATGGTCGCCACCGGTGCGGAAGTCGAATCTACTATGTACGCCAGCTTTTCTCGTGAGACCTTGAGCCGGTCCGTGACCGAGCGCATCGTATTACCGACGACGAGCGTGTTGGCGTAGTCGTCGAAGAAGATGGCGAGGCCCAGGAGGCCTGTGGTGGTCTGTCCCCGTTGTGGGGTGCTCGCGAAACCGACGATCCTGTTGACAATCCCCTTCATCCCGCCGTTTCGGGAGATAATGCCGACCATACCCCCGATCATGAGCGTAAACACGATGATCGAAGCGTGCCCCGTACTCCCATCCGGCGGAGAGAGCGCCTCTATGACATAGACATTTAGCGTATCCACCAACCCGTACCAGAACGCGCCCAGGCTAATACCATAAGCCATCGCCGCCCCGATGTAGATGCCCAGAAAGAGCGCCGGAACTACCTGGCGCGTCGCTAGCGCGACCGCGATAGCCAACAGCGGCGGCAGGATCGAGAACCATCCGGGAATTGAGTTCGTACTCTCCTCCGTGACCTGCTCGCCGCCCGCGACGACCGCCATCGAAATATCGCCGGTCTCGTTCACCACGATTTCCTCTACCGTGGCAGTGCCGTCCGTGAAGCTGGCCTCGTAGTTCTTCCCCGCTACCTGCAATTGTACGTTATCCGCGGGAGAGCCGTCGGCCTCCACGTCCACGCTAAACGGTATGCCGTTCAGGACGGTTTTCGGCGGCTCCACGATAGTATAAGAAGAACTATCCTGTGCACCCGCAAAACCGGCAAATAGCAGCGAACAAGCTAGAAAAAACAGAACCCAGAGGACCAGCCTCTCACCCACAGAGTACGCCTTCATTTTGTCCTCCTTGACAACCTCAAGCACGATTTGTTGCGTTCAACATTAACAGAAAGGCAGGGGTCAAGCAACACCCCCGCCGGGTACACCGAGCAGCGCTCGTTCAGGTTCATCGCTGTCAGGAGGTAGTCTCCGCTGCCGTTTCCTCCTCCTGTACTTCACTTTCTTGATCTTCTTCGCCGCTAGTATCTTCCACCTTCGTGCCGAAGATGAAGAGCACGCCGACGAGAACTACGGCTCCTATGGGCAGCGTGATCCAGGGCGAAACCCCAAAGCCTGCCGGGATAAGCCCGAGCAGCAACGCCGCGAAGCCGACGGTCAAAGCGTAAGGGATCTGGGTTCGCACATGGTCTATGTGGTCCGAGCCCGCAGCCACCGAAGAGATGATGGTGGTATCGGAGATCGGGGAGCAGTGGTCGCCCCACACGCTGCCGGCCAGCACGGTCCCGATGGTCGCGTACATGATGTAGTAATTGTCCGGGTTCGCCATGTCGTTGTTCTGCAGAACGGTCCACACCAGCGGTACGGCCAGCGGCATCAGAATGGCCATCGTGCCCCAACTCGTGCCGACGGCGAAAGAGACCGCCGCCGCGAGTATGAATAAGATCGCCGGGAGGAACGCCGGCGACAGGGCGTCGCCGAGTATGGAGACCAGGTAGTTAGCCGTCTTCAAGTCCGCTGCGACAGCCCCCAGCGCCCACGCCAGGGTCAATATGATCATGACGAACAGCACCGATTTTAGGCCACCGTACCAGGCGTCCATCGTCTCTTTGAGGCTCAGGATGCGCTGTCCAACGGAGAGTATTACGGCCGCCAGCACACCCAAAAGCCCGGCCCACAGAAGTGTCTTGCCAGTCTCGGCGCTGCCGATAATGTCCCGCAGGGTCTCCCCGGTGCCGGTAACGTAGAGACCGACCGCCACCGTACCGACCAGCACGCCTATCGGGATAACGGCGTTGAAGGCCCGGCGGGGGGCGTCTTCTTTCATTTGGAGTTCGCCACCATCCTCGTCGGCGTTTGCGTCGACGTCCGCGTTGTCGCGTAGGACTTTGCCTTCCTGGCTGGCCCGCTGCTCGGCTTTGAGCATCGGGCCGTAGTCCCGGCCGGTAGCGCCTACCGCGATGACGAAGATAAGAGTCCAGATCGGGTAGAAGTTGTACGGGATGGAGTTGAGGAAGATCGCGTATGCGCCTTCGTCGAAACCGATGCCGGATACAGAAGACTCTATCAGGCCGAGCTCGAAACCGATCCAGGTCGAGATCACCGCGATCGCCGCGAGCGGCGCGGCGGTCGAGTCCACGATGTACGCCAGCTTCTCGCGTGAGATCTTGAGCCGGTCCGTTACCGGGCGCATGGTGTTACCGATAACCAGTGAGTTAGCGTAAGTGGAGAAGAAGATCGCGAACCCGAGACCGCTGGTAGAGATCTGGCCGCGCCGCCGGTTGCTCGCCAGGACGCTGATCCTATCGGCTATACCGAATGCCCCACCGTTGCGGTAGACAATCCCGATCAAACCTCCCATCAACAAAGTAAAGAGAATGATCGAAATATGCCCCGTGTCACCATCGGGCGGCACGATGGCCTGGGCGATGTAGATCTCTATGGTATCTAACAGCCCAAACCACAGCGCGCTGGGAGTGAGACCATAGATCATCACCGCCCCTATGTAGATACCCAGCACCAAAGACGGAATTACCTGGCGCGAGATCAGGGCTATCGTGATAGCCAGCAGAGGCGGCAAGAGCGTCAGGAAACCCCAAATCGCCGTCGCCTCAGCTTCGGCGATCTCATCCCCGTCCTGCGACAGCGCCATGGTGAAGCTGCCGACCTCCGGGACCGTGATGTCGCTGATCTCGGCCGTATAATTGACGACGGACTGGGCCTCGGTCGTGCCGGCCTTGGCGCTACTAAAGTCGTCGGGCTGTAAGGTATAGTCTTCGCCCGCGACGGTAAGCGTGAGCGGCTTCTCTACTAGCTCGGCTGTTGCTTTGACCTCTTGCGAAAACGGCACCCCAACCGGAACCGCCCTCGGGGGCTTGAACGTGATCTGGTCGGCACCTTGCGGCCCTTGCTGCGCCACAGCAGTTTGGGAGGAGGTCGCTATTACTACGTACAAAACAGCCGCGCATATCAAGCCTACGACTATCGTGGGCCAAAACCGGTTGCTCGTTATACTCTTACCTACACTCACGATACTTTTCACGAACCCCTCCTCCGCTCTCTAGATATTCTTCGTTGAATGCGCAAAGTCATTATCTTTCGTTCCGATTGAATTTACGGAACGTTAACAGAGTTGCGAAGCGCGCCGCAACCCTCCAACGGGCCAAAAAATCTTGTCGAGACCATAATGATATTTCGGCCTCAGTACGAGGCGATGGTGTTTTGGTGACTAAGCCGTGTATCCGAGAGGCTACCGCACTAGCGCGAGGGCTCTATTTTCTCCTTGCCGACGTACGGTGCGAGGGCTTCTGGAAGTAGTACAGAGCCGTCCTCTTGCTGGTAAATCTCTAGCAGGGCGATTAAAACCCGGCTTATTGCTAGGGCCGTACCGTTCAGGGTGTGCAGAAGTTGCGGCCGGCCACCCTCTGGCCGGTAGCGGATGGCGAGACGGCGGGCCTGGTAGTCGGTGGTGTTGGAGGTACTAGTTACCTCACCGAAGTCGTTGCGGCCCGGCATCCAGGCTTCGAGGTCGTACTTACGATAGGCGGCCCCGCCGAGGTCGCCGGTGCAGATGTCCACCACCCGGTATGGTAATCTGAGGCCCTGGAAGATCCGCTCCTCTATCCCTACCATCTCTTCGTGTACTTCCGCCGACTGTTCGGGGGTGGAAAAGGCGAACATCTCGACCTTCGTAAACTGGTGGACCCGGTACAGGCCCCGGCTCGCCCGCCCGTGGGCTCCAGCTTCAGTTCGGAAACAGTGGGAGAGCCCGGCGTAGCGTAGAGGAAGTTGAGATTCGTCCAGGATAGTGTCGGCGTGCTGGCCGGCCAGCGGGATCTCGGCAGTGGCGATCAGAGAGAGATCGGTGTTCTCGACCGAGTAAATCTGGGCCTCCGGGCCTCGCGGTATGAAACCCGTCCCAACTAGTGCCTCGTCCCGCGCCAGGTCGGGCGTAATCGTCGGCTCGTATCCCCGCTCCATAATTACGTCCATCGCGTACCGGATGAGCCCCAACTCCAACAAAACCGCATCACCGCGCAGGAAGTAGAACTTGCTCCCGGTAGTCTTCGCCCCGGCGTCGAAGTCTATGATGCCCAGCGATTCCCCAAGGGCTACGTGGTCTTTCGGCTCGAAGCCGAACTTTGGAATGTCTCCGGAACGCCGGATCTCGACGTTCTCCGTATCGTCCTTACCGATGGGCGAGTCCGGGTGGGTCATGTTCGGGATGTTTAGTTGCTCTTCTTTCAGACGCGCTTCGACCTCGTGGAGTTCGGCGTCGCGCTCCGGGATCTGGACTTTGACGCTCTTGGACTCCTCGATCAACTCCGCGCGAGCTTCCGAGTCGCTA
Organism: Rubrobacteraceae bacterium; assembly: GCA_049650165.1. Taxonomy (GTDB): domain Bacteria; phylum Actinomycetota; class Rubrobacteria; order Rubrobacterales; family Rubrobacteraceae; genus SIRX01. Next base: position 12,664 of record JBARZO010000184.1, on the reverse strand, counting down.
CGGGGTATCTCTTTAGACAGGACGTTCTGACGTTGTCGCAGTTCGTTCAACTCGCCTATGAGCGTCGAGCGACGGTCGGAAAGCTCCACGACCAGATCTACATCAGCTTCGACGCCACGGTTTTTACAGTTCTCTTTGACGGCTTCGACGTTGTCACGGATGAACTTGAGATCCAGCACAGAGAGCCTCCCTGGAGAGCTATTCAGCTTGTCGGCATTTCAGTCGGTCAGCTAATTGGTCGCTGACGGTGACTATCCTATCTATCGTCCGGCGGCTCTGCCAGTTCTCTTAGCGCCCGCTCTTCTTCCCTTATTCGCACGGTGAGCAGGATGCCGTTCAGGACCGAGAACACGGGCGCCGTAAATCGGGCGCCGAAGACCAGCGGAAAGGCAAGTATCTCGGTCGCAACAACGACGTAGTTCGGGTGCGACAAATACTTGTAGGGACCTTTGCTCACTAGTTTTTCGCCGGGTACGACCAATATCTTCGTGTTCCAGTGTTCACCGAGAGACAGGATCGCCCAGTACCGGATCGGTTGAATCGCAAGCAGTGAGATCAGGGGCAGACGATACACCCGGTCGTTCCTGACTGCTCCTTCTATAAGTGTGGATGTAAGCCAGAGAACGTGCAACCCAACCATTAAAGGGTAGTGTTCTTGCCCGCGTTCGACGGCGCCCCGGGCACGCAACCGTTGCTCGTTGCGGCGGGAGTAACGCAGCTCCAGAATCCGCTGCACGGAGACCAGGGCGACTCCGAAAAGGAGCTTCTTCAGCATCGGAAGAAGACGTGTTCCGCCGAAAACCCAGGTCCCATCGCGGAGATCAAACCGAGGTCTCCTTTTTCGTACTCGCCGCCCTCAATGAACCTTTGCAGAATGAACAGCACCGTGGCGGCCGACATGTTCCCATAATCCCTCAGCACCCCACGGGACAAGGTCAGCCCTCCAGGCTCAATATCTAATGCCTCTTCCAGGGCGTCTAGAACCTTCGCGCCGCCGGGATGCAGCACGAAGTGTTCGAGGTCTTCAGGAGAAACGCCTAAATACTCGCAAGAGTCGTGGAGGCTGTCGCGGAAGTGGTTCTGCACGATAATCGGGACGCTGCGGGAGAGGATCACGTTGAATCCCGTTTCGGTGAACTTCCAGCCCATTACGTCTTCGGTCTCCGGCCAGGTAATGCAGTCCTCGCCGACGAGCTCCGGCCCTTCTCCATCGGCACCTACAACCACGGCGGCCGCCCCATCCGCGAAGAGGCTGGTGGAGATCATGTTCGCTTTAGAGGTATCGCCACGCTGAAAGGTAAGTCCGCACATCTCGGCTGCCACAAGCAACACCGGCTGGCCCGGATGGCTCCGGGACCAGTCGGCGGCGCGAGCAAGTCCACCCGCCCCGGCGGCGCAGCCGTGACCGAAGAGCGCCTCGCGCCGCGTGTGGCGTTCGGGGATGCCGAGTTCGAAGATGAGCTTCGAGTCCAGAGAGGGCGTTGCGAGCCCGGTCGTCGAAACGAAGAAGAGCGCCCCGATCTCCTCCGCCTCTACCCCGGCTTTATCCAGCGCCCGCCGGGCAGCTTTCTGGGAGAGCTGCATCGCATTCTCCAGGTACAGGTCGTTCTTCTCCGCGAAGGTATGGTCCTCGCTGAACCATTCTTTGGGCACGCAGAAGTACCTGCTCTCGATGTCCACGTTGTCGAAGACCGGGAGCAGCCGATCTATGTCCCGGTGAGTCCCGCCGAACATGTTGCGGGCAAAGTCTTTGACCTCTTCCTGTCCAATACGGTGCTTCGGGACGGCGGTAGCAACCGACAATATTTTTGGATTGTTGCTCAACGCTCTACCGGGCCGCTTTCTAGACCGGACACAACGCCGTTGCCAGAGTCCTCTTCGAGGTCCGGCTCCGGGGTGGCGCAGGAATTGCGGAAGACGTACTGTGAGATTCGTTTGCGTTGGCGGCTAGACCAGTCTATCGTCGGACGTTTTTTATCCTCGGGCAGGTATCCCAGACGGTACATCGCCATTAGCTCCAGATTGTTGGGAACTTCGAGCAGCTTCTGTACTTCTTGCCAACGTTCCGGGACCTCCATAGGGAAAGAGATGAACTGTATGCCCATGCCGAGCTCCACGGTGGTCAGCCAGATGTTCTCTATGGCGGCTCCCATACCGAAGACGGAGTAGAAACCAGAGAGTTGGCCCGGAATGTACTCGGTCTTATCCAGGAGCACTGCCAGGATCAGGGGCGCGTCAGAGACCAGCTTCCGGTTGTCTTCACCAAGCGTTTTCGGGATGCCAAGCCGGTTCATCAAAGTCTTGGCGCGTTCGGAGAAAACTTGGCGGGTGAAAGGCTTGAGAAGCTTCGGGAGTTGGTCAAAGTAGATGCCGTCGCGGCGTTGCTCCATCTCCTTTTCAGAGAAGCGAAAGTACTTGCGGTAGCGCTTGAAGAACTGTCCCTGTTCGAAGACGTGCGTCATGCTCTCGCCGCTGATGCGCGCTATTTCCTCTATCTTATCCCGGTCGTCTATGACAACGAACCGCCACGGTTGACTATTGAAGTGTGACGGGGCCATTCCAGCGACCTCGACCAGTAAGCGTTGGTGCTCGGGTTTTACCGGGTCCGGCAGCAAAGGACCGTTCGTAGTCTTACGCTGCTTTATTACTTCCAGAAACTCCAAAAAACTAGCCTCCTAAAACATCCATACGAATCCGGTGGCGTAGAAGATCAGGGCAAAGCCCGCCAGCGCCGCGTGCCCCGGCGTTCCGGCCCGCACCCGGGGCAACACCAAGAATAGCATCAGCACCGGCAGCAAAGCCCAACGATAAGGGGCTCCCTGCCAGAACCCAAACCCGACCGCCACAACCGCCGACGCAAAGACCGCGAAGAACAGTGCGTGGTGTAGCCACCGGAAAGGTTTGGTGTCCACTATGCCGAACTGCACCAGAATGCCGAGCGCGAAGTTCGCCAGGAACAAAATTGTGGCCGCGTAGAATATCAAGGGCTCCTCCAAACTATGCCGAGAGATTAGCACAGGCTATGCTGAACCAGCGTGTGAGTACCCACCACCTGACAGCCCGATCGTCCGGGCACTCAGTCCTGCTGTGGTCACATGTGGAGCCACACATCTAAGGTGATGCTAAGATTCGATTGCTCTATGAGATTTAGAACACACAACGCTTGGGGGACGAGATGAAGAACGGACACCCGGCGGCGTACATAACCGGCATTGGTATCGTCAGCCCCGTAGGGGTTGGCCGCAAGAAGTTCTGGAGTTCGCTGCTGGCGAACGAGAGCGGCATGGGTCCTATAACCCTGTTCGATCCGGAGGGGTTCGGAGTACGAATGGCCGCCGAATGCACAGACTTCGACCCGAAAGACTATATGGACCGAAAGGTCGTCCAGCGGACGGATCGCTTCTCCCAAATGGGCCTGACCTCTGCAAAGCTGGCCCTGGAGGACGCCGGCGCCTGGGACGAGCTGAACGAGCGCCCCGAGCGGGTAGGACTCGTACTAGGAAGCGGTCTCGGCGGGGTGGCGACTATGGAGAATACCCAGTGGACCATAGACAACAAGGGTCCCGGAAGGGTCAACCCGTTCGCCGTCACCAAGATCATGCCGAACTCCGCCGCCGCCCACATAGCCATCCAGTTGGGCGTTCAGGGACCTTCTACCTGCGGCGCCCTCGCTTGTAGTTGCGGCACGGACATGATGGGCATCGGGTACGACCTGATCCGCCGGGGCGACGCCGACGTGGTGCTCTGCGGGGCCGCCGAGGCAACCATATCTCCGGTTATCGTGGCGGGCTTTATAGCCATGCGGGCCATGAGCCGCCACAACGACGACCCGGTGGGAGCTTGCCGGCCCTACGATGAAGACCACGACGGGTTCGTGATCGGGGAAGGCGGGGCCGTCATGGTCCTGGAGAGCGCCGAATCCGTCGAGCGCCGGGGGGCCGAACCCTACGCCAAGATAACCGGCGTCGGGCGCACCACCGACGCCCACAACATAACCGACCCGGACCCTGAAGCCCGCGGCATTACCCGCGCCATGCAACTCGCCGTCGAAGATTCCGGCCTCGAAGGAGAGCAGATAGGCTACATAAACCCCCACGGCACCGGGACGGTGGCCGGAGACGGCCCGGAGTCACAAGCGATGGCGGCTATCAACCCGAACGTCAAAGTCTCCGCAACCAAATCCACCCTCGGTCACTCGTTGGGCGCGGGCGGGGCAATCGAGACGGCCATCTGCGCCCTCGCCGTAAAGGAGAAAACCATCCCCCCGATGCGGAACTTGGAAAAGTTAGCCGAAGACTGCGCAGACCTCGACTACGTAGTAAACGAACCCCGCCCAGCCCCCGACCTGGAAGCCGCCATGTGCGCCAACCTCGGGGTCGGCGGGCACAACGTGGCGGTCGTTCTGGAAAAGGCTTAGAAATGCAGAACTACTCACTTCACGAGCGATTGGAGCCCCGGCTCAGGGAGCTACAAAATGTCGTGGCTCCCTACGGGAGCGCGCTGGTCGCGTTCTCCGGCGGCGTAGACTCTTCACTGGCCCTGGCTATAGCAGCCCGGGCTTTGCCGAAAGATAACGTTCTCGCCGTCACCTCCAACAACGAGACGTACCTGCCTTCGGAATTGGATCTCGCGAGTGGCTTCGCAGACTCTTTGGGCGTCGAGCATCTGGTGGTGAACACCAGGGAGCTGGACGATCCGAACTACTCTTCGAACCCCACGAACCGCTGCTACTTCTGCAAGAGCACGCTCTACTCGGACCTGGAAACTTTGGCCCGGGAGCGGGGCTTCGGTTGCGTCGTGGACGGCGCGAACGCCGACGACGAAGGGGATTACCGGCCCGGAAGAAAAGCGGCCAAGGAGTTGGGAGTAGTATCGCCCCTCTCGCTGGCCGGTGTTGGAAAGGCTGAGGTGCGGGATCTGGCAAAGCATCTGGGGTTGCCAAGTTGGGACAAGCCGGCTCTCGCGTGTCTGTCTAGCCGGTTCCCTTATGGGCAGGAGATCACCCCGGAAAAACTGACCCAGGTGGCGCGGGCCGAGGAATTCCTGCGCTTTCGGGGCTTCCGGCAGACACGAGTCCGACACCACGGCGAGATCGCGCGCCTGGAAGTCGGACCGGAAGAGATGGAGCGGGCCTTCGAAGAACGGAACGAGATCTCCGCCGAGCTAAAAGACGCGGGATTTCTGTACGTCGCCCTGGACCTCGCCGGATACAAATCCGGCAGCCTGAACGCCGCGCTCGGTAAACCAGGCAAAAAGACTCTCCCGGTAATCTCGTAGGATGTCCGAAGCACTAAGCAACCTGCCGCTCTGGATCGCACTGGCCGCCATGCTACTCGGGTTAGTAGGTGCTGTCGTCCCCGGCCTACCGGGGGTGCCCCTCATCTTCTTCTCCGCCCTGGTCTATGCTTATCTGGGAGGATTCGAGGATATAGGTGGTTGGATAGTAGCCTTGCTCGGCCTCTTCGCATTACTCGCCATCGCCGCCGACTACGTAGCCACTTCTTATGGAGCGCGGCGGTTCGGTGCGAGTTGGGCCGGCACCCTGGGCGGAGCGATCGGTGGCCTCGTCGGCACACTGGCCGGCCTGTTGTTTTTCGGGATCGGGGCGTTCTTTGGGCTCATTCTCGGGACTATCGGGGGTGTTTTTCTAGGCGAGTACCTCCGGCGCCGTAGCCGGGAGTCTACGCCCCCGGAAGGAGAAGTCGTCGAACCCGAGGGATCTTATCGAGGTGATTGGCAGCGGGCTTCGCGGGCCGCAGGCGGAGTTCTCGTGGGTTACCTGTTCTCTTCTATTGCTCAGTTGGTCCTGGGCATTATAAGCGTCGGCGTCTTTCTGCTGGCGCTCATCTACTGAGCGGTATTACTCGCCTTCGCGGCGTTGGTCTCTAAGAAAGTTCTCCAATTCCTGGGCGAGTTCGTCGCCGGAAGGCAAGTCCCGCGTTCCCTCCGCCGCCTGGACGTCGTAGCGCTCTTCGAGCATCTGGACGTAAGAGGTGAGGTCTGAGTCCTGAGAGACGGCTGCGGAGACCTGGTCCTGGTAGTCTGTCGCGGTCTCTTCGAGGTGCTCGGTGTCGATCTTTACGTCGAGCAAATCCGAAAGTCCTTCAAGAAGCCCCAACGTCGCCGGCGCCGACGGCACTGCCGGCAAATAGTGTGGGACCGGCGCCCAGAAACTCACCGACGGGATATTCGCGTCCGCGCACGCCCGGTGGAGAATACCGGTGATCCCGGTTGGTCCCTCGTAGCGGGAGGCGGAGAGGCCGAGGTTCTCGATCAGGGCCGGGTCTTGAGAGTTGGCCGAGACCGTCACCGGTCGAGAATGCGGCACGTCGGCCAGCAAAGCCCCTAGTGTCACCACTAGCTCCACGTTCAGCTCTTTCGCCAGTTCCGCCACCGCCCCACAGAACGAGCGCCAACGGAAGTTCGGCTCCGGCCCGGAGAGCAGCACGACACCGCGTCCGTTTGTGGCTTCCAGGCTGTGAGCGGTGGCACTCAGAGTGTTCTCGGGCCACTCTATCTCGCGTGTCACACCTTCTACCAGCTTGATCTCCGGTCGCGTCGATTGAAAGTCATAGAACTCTTCAGCGTCGAAGCTGCCGAACCTCTTAGCCTCCCAAGAACTGTTCAGGGTGCTGATCGAAGTGCTCGCAGCCTCCGCCGCATCATTCCAACCCGTAAACCCGGCGATGAGAATAGGTCGTTCAAGTTCGGGCAACCACTCTACGTTGATAAATTTATTGTCCATAGACCAAGCTTACCACGCCACAATGGAGCAAAAATCAGCACGCCCATATAAAGGATCACACGAAACCACGATCTAGCTTCAGGGCTTCGTCCAGACGACTGAGGTATTCCCCGTCGGGGATCTCTACAGCCCCGAGCCGGGCCAGGTGGCCGTTCTGTATCTGGCAGTCTAGCAACACGTAGTCGAGCTCTTTGAGTCGCTCCACGAGGTAGAACAGGCAGACTTTGGAGGCGTCAGGCATTCGGGTGAACATGGACTCTCCCATGAACGCGCCACCGAGTGTTACGCCGTAGAGTCCGCCGACGAGCTCGTCGTCTTCGTAAGCCTCTATGCTGTGGGCTTTTCCTTCTTCGTGAAGCTGGACGAAAGCTCGCCGGATCTCCGCGTTTATCCAGGTCTCTTTCCGGTCGGCGCACGCCCGGATCACGGCTTCGAAGTCGCGGTTTAGAAAGATATCGTACTTCCCTTGCCGGATGACGCGTGCGAGTGACTTGGAGACGTGCAGCGCGTCGAGTTCGAGAACGGCCCTGGGGTCTGAGCGGTAAAACTCAACCCGCCCGTCACTATCAGCCATCGGGAACGCCCCGCTCCTGTATCCTGCCTCCAGGATTTCCGTAGAAAGCCTCACAACCTCAATAATAGAATGTTCTAAGATAAACGACATGACAAAGTTCGAACGCCCCACGCCAAATTCAGCCCGCACGCGCCGCGCCTACTCGGTGAGTCCGGAAGAACTGACGAATATCGTCGAAAAAGCCATAGAGAACTTGCCACGCTGGACAGTTGAGAGCAGCGCGGACGGCGTCGTTAGCGCCACCCGTAAGACCGGGCTCCTCCGGTTCACGGACGACATTACCGTGCGCGTCGTGGAGCGGGCTTCCGGCTCCGAAGCTCATTTCGAGAGCGCTTCACGGGTTGGCAAGGGAGACCTCGGTCAGAACCCTCGCAACCTGGAAGAGTTGCTGGAAGCTATAAACCGGGAACTCTACTAGAGTCTCGTAAGATCGGCATTCCAGCCAGGCCTACTATTGGATCGGGAATACGATGCCCACAGCCTCGCCGTGGAGATCCCGCAACTTGGATTCCGGCTGGTTGGGCGCCGCTACTCCATGACGGATGAGCGCCTGTAGCGCAGCGGGTCTGACAGCCCGGCCTGCGCCGTCGGAGATCTTGAGCGCCACACCCCAGCCTTCTGGACTACCGCAAGCAAACACTCCTTCCGCTCCCCCCTTTACGATGAGGTCCGTGCCCTCCATGAGGCTCGTATCAAAGCGGCCCGTCCCAGCCACGAGATAGGGATTGTTCCGCATGCAAAGCCGAATATAGCCACAAGCCTCTGCAAGCTCGTCAGATAATCCCTCGCCGGTAGCCAACCGCGCAAAGCCGGTTGCCAGGTTTCGGAGTGGCATCGCGAACGAGGGAACGCCACAACCATCACCGCCCAGTAGAACCTCATCCTGGTTCAAGCCGCAGACCCCTGCCACGGCTTCTAGTATTCGGCGCTGGGCCGGATGGTCCGATCTTCTATAGTCTTCTGTGCTCCAGCCTTCGTGGACGCAGAGGGCGAGCATCCCGGCGTGCTTGCCGGAGCAGTTGCCGTGAATGGGGGTTGGAGACTCGCCGTTTTGGGCGAGTCGGGCTGCGTCTGGAGCGTAGAACGGAGGATGCGGTCCGCTTCGCAAGCTCGCCTCAGAGAGGCCGATCTTGTTCAGGATAGAGCGCACCAAGGTGAGATGTCTTTCTTCGCCGCTGTGGGAAGCGCAGATGACCGCGATCTCTTCGTCCGTGAAATCGAAAGCCTCGGCGGCTCCGGAGAGTATTAGCGGAATCGCCTGAAAGGGTTTGGCGGAGGATCTTACGTAGACGTAGCCTTCCGAATCGCCGGTCACTTCCAGCACTTGCCCGTCCGGGTCGCAGATAACGACGCGGCCCCGGTGGACGCTTTCGATCAGGGAACCGCGTCGTGTGGCTACGAGTGGGACGTCTTCGGGCAGCGGGTCCGCGAGGTCTTCTTGCAGGGATCTACTCTCCGGAAATCCGTATTATCTGCAAACCGGTCAGGTCGTGGGCGATGCGCATCCGGGCCATTGCCGCCGGGAATTCGCCCTTCTCGTAATACTCTATCGCCTCGGAGATCAGGGCCCGCAGTTGTTCGAGCAATTCTTCGTCGTTGCCGTCCGGGCCTTTTCCGCGAACACTGGCCTGTGCCATGCCCATAATTATCGGGGCCCGGGGATTTGCCTGCCACATGGAGAGTATCGCCATCGTCGCGTAGGTTCCTATCTGGAGCAGATGCCCCACACGGAGCGCGACGGACTGCTTCTCGACTTCGGTCACGGGAACCACCGTCTAATGTTCCCCGAGAGGATGCCGGACAGTTCCTCTTCTTCTACACCGGCCGCATCAGCGGCGGCGAGTGCCGCGTATAGTGTTGAGGGCAGGTCGCCGTAGGGTATATCCGACCCGAAACAGATGCGAGACGAGTCGAGGTTCCTGAAGAGCAGGTAGAGATCCCGGAGTCCCACTACGGAGGTCTCGAAAAGGACGTTGGGATGATCCGCGAAAGCCCGGGTAGCTTCGAGCACTTCGATCATCGCAGCGTGGCCCAGGATCAGGCGTAATTCCGGGTGCGCTTCTACCGTGGGTAACAGAGGTTCCACGATTCGCTGCATCGCGAACCCGGCGTGGATCAAGACCGGTATGTCAGCCTCCGCCGCCATCTCCAGCAACTTCACGACCTTCGGGTCGTCCAGCTCGAACTTTTGTGAAACAGGATGCAGCTTGAGCCCCTCGAAACCACGCTCCAGGCAACGCCCGAATTCCTTCTCGTAATCACGATGCGGGTTGAGGCGGAAGAACGGTACAAAAAGTTCCGGATGCTCTTGGTAGGCACTCCAGAGCACGTCGTTCGGGCCGGAGAAATCGTCCCGGGCGTTAGGGTCGTTGAGCGGGAAGACTATGCTGCGGGAGACACCGGCCTGGAGCATCCTCTCCCTCATGCCTTCGGCGGTCATCGTTCGCCCATCCACGTCGGCCCCGATGTGGGCGTGCGCGTCGAATACCTCGACGCCCGACGGTATCTTCTGTTGCACCCACTCCCAAATACCGGCCATCGCGCCGGTCGTCAAAAAGTCGAGATTCTCCTTACGCTCGGTATCCAACCTCACCTGCTCTCTAACTCGGTACTCTGAAGAAACCCATACAATGTTAGCAGGGAGGATGTTGAGTTGCTAAATCAGGCGATATCAGATCCAGTTGATTCCTTCAGGCGAACACTCTTTTGGTAAACCGAGCCCGGCAGCATATAGCATCTCATCGAAATTGGCCCAGCAGACGACCGCTTCAAAATACTCGTCGTCCTCGATAATTCCCACAGGACCCCAGGCATACCCCAAAAGGCACTCTGGACGGTCCAGGTCTCGGAACAGGATCACGACGTGGCGTTCTCCCTCGAAGGTGTCGATCCGGACTTCTTCCACCCGTATCCGAGGTTTGTCGAGCTCATATCGTACCTGATTCTTAGGACCGAGCAGCATTTTCCGGAGTTCGCTTAAGAACGTTTGCTCATAACCTTCAGGGGTCTGTTCGTACTCAGTCATCGGACCCTTCGTTCAGGCTGAACGTGAGCATTGAGACGCGGGACCCGTCGACGGCTTTGACCGTGAGTGAGGCGTTCTGGGCCTCGACTATATCGCCGGTTTCGGGGGCGCGGCCCAGGGAGCCGAGGATGTAGCCGCCGATGGTGTCGAAGTCTTCGTCTTGCAGGTCCAGGCCGAAGCGCTCGTTAACCTCTTCGATAGGGATGCGGCCGTCTATGGCGTAGATGTTCTCTCCGAGTTCTTCGATGGCGGCTTCGTCCCGGTCGAACTCATCCTGTATCTCCCCGACCAGTTCTTCCAGCACGTCTTCTATGGTAATTAGTCCTTCTACGCTGCCCCACTCGTCTATGACTATCGCCATCTGGAGCTTGCGTTTCTGAAACTCTTTCAGAAGTTGCTCTATCGGCTTGTTCTCCGGGACCACAAGGCATTCCCGTACCAGCGGATGAATGTCGAAGTTCTCCGGTTGTTCGCCGGCAGCCCGGAAGAGATCCTTGACGTGTACGGAGCCCAAGACGCGGTCAAGGTCTCCCTCGTAGACCGGATAGCGCGTGTAGCGTCCGAAAGCCGCCGCTTCGGCCAGTTCTTCCAGAGGCGTATCGTGGGATAACGCTTCGATGTCGGGTCTTGGGACCATAATTTCCCGGGCTACCTTGTCCGCGAAGTCGAAGACGTTGTAGAGGTAGTCCCGTTCTTCGGGGTCCAACTCACCAGATGCGGTGGAAGAGGTGATCATCAACCGCAGTTCTTCCTCGGAGTGGGCTTCCATCCCCTCCCCGAGCCGGATGCCCCAGGGCTTGAGCACGAAGTTCGTTGAGGTGTTAACCAGCCAGACCAGCGGCCGGAAAAGGAACATAAAAATCTTTAAAGGACGGCTGATCCAGAGCGAAGTAGACTCCGCCCGCTGGATGGAGAAATACTTGGGCGCCTGCTCCCCAAAGACCAGATGCGCGTAGGTGATGACGGCGAACCCCAGGATCACGGCTATTATGCCAACTGCGCGTTCGTTCGTAATACCGGCGCTTTCGAGGATCGGTTCGATCAGGCGCGAAACAGCGGGCTCTCCAACCCACCCCAGAGCCAGTGAAGCCACCGTGATCCCAACCTGACACACAGACAGATAAGAGTCGAGATCCCGCAGAGTTTCCCGAACCACCGCCGCCCGGGCGTTCCCCTCGTCTTCGAGCTGCTGAATGCGCGTGTCCCGCACCCGCACCAAAGCAAACTCCGCCGCCACGAAGAAACCGTTTAGGATGACCAAAAAGAGCGCCGCAAGGAGGTTAACCCAGGATAAAAGAGGCTCTCCCACGACTAGAGCCCCAGACTAGCGAAAGTACTAGCGGGCAGCATCCGGATGTGGATTGAGTAGATCTCGCTCATCGTGTTACGAGCCGGATTATACCTTAACCGGTGTCTTAAAACAGAAAAAGCCCGGCCAAAAAGACCGGGCTCCACTGCCACAGGATTTTAAGCCGCGGGTTAGGCCAGGCCCTCGGCCTCGTATTCCTTCAAGAACCCTTCGAAGAGCCGCCGGTGGCCCTGCTCGTCGTGCAGAATGGCGATAACCATGTCCTGCGTGACGTGATCCGAGCCATCGGTAGCCTCTATAATTTTCTGGTACTGCTCTATGGCGCCAGTCTCCGCCTCGATGACGCCCTTCACCACGTGTACCACATCCGTCTGCTCCTCCGGCGGCTGCAGGCTGGTCTGCACGGCCTCGAAATCGAGCGAGCCGGGTACTACACCGTAAAGCTCCTTGATGCGATTGGCGAATTGCTGGGCGTGCATCAACTCTTCCTGGATGTCTCCATCGAGAGCCTCTTTGATTTCCTGGGCGCGGACTCCATCCGGGTTTATGGAGTTGGTCACGTAGCTCATTACAGTTTCGAGCTCCATGAAGTAGGCATCCTTGAGCATCTCGACGATCTCGTCACGCTTCTCAGCCATCTCGTCAGCGAGAATTCCTTCGCCGGTTTTTCCAATATTCACTTGATTCGACCTCCTCGAAATCTAGTTGACGTTCGCACCGATAATCTACCATCCCGATACACCGAACAAACGTGAAACCGGGAACAGATCCTGATATCTCAGACCGCTTTCAGGCGGTGGCCGGCGCTTCTTCCCTGAACTGCTTGGGTTTGTAGCGCTCGATCCACTCCCGATATTCCTTTACTTCCTGTTCGGCCCGCTCTTCGTCCCAGCCGAGGTGTTTGACGGCCACTTCGGCGGCGGCCTCATCTACGTCGAGGCCTACGTTCGGGCCCATACCGACCATCGACCGGCGGAGGAGAACGTCGGTGAGTTTCTGGGCCATCTCCTC
>JBARZO010000183.1:0-8418 GCA_049650165.1 Rubrobacteraceae bacterium | reverse complement strand
GGCCAGCGCCACGAGGAACGCCACGTTCGCCCCTTGCAGGAGCAGGGCCAGGATTATCGCGAAGATGGAGATGCCGAAAGACGTGTAGCGGGCTGCCTTGAACTGCTCGTGCTCGGGCGCTTCTCCGCCACGGATCACGTTGGTGTAAAAGTCGTGGGCGAAGGCTCCGGACGCCGCGATGACGAGCCCGGCGACCACGGCTACGATGGTCGCGAAAGCGACGGCCGAGACGAAGGCCAGGAAGATCGGGCCGCCGAGTTCTTCGGCCAGCAGTGGGGCGGCCAGGTTGCCGCCGGGATCTGCCTCTTCGATCCTCTGTGCTCCAACGAGTAGCGTTGCCCCGTAGCCCAGAATCGGGGTCAGCAGGTAGAAACCGCCGATAATCCAGGTAGCCACGATGATCGAACGCCGCGCCGCCTTGGCATCTGGCACTGTGAGAAAGCGGATCAGGATGTGTGGCAAGCCCGCCGTACCCAAGACCAGCGCAATGTTCAGCGAGATCGTGTCGAGGCTCGAAGAGAGACTTTCCGGGGCCGACGGTATAACCATATCGCGACCCTCTTGGGCCTGGACCTCGTTGAACAGGGCGACCGGATTGAAATTGAACTGAGCCATTACTGCAATGGCGAGCGCGATAGAACCCAAGATCAAAAGTACTGCCTTGACGATTTGGATCCAGGTAGTAGCCACCATGCCGCCCGCCACGACGTAAATCGTCATCAAAATACCCACGACGATGATCGACACGCTGAACGAGATCGGCAGCAACAGGCTGATAAGCGCGCCAGCGCCGATGAGCTGGGCGATCATGTAGAACATGCTGATCGCCACCGTGTTGAGCGCCGCTGTACTCCTTACCGTCTTGGTGTTGAAGCGGGCCGTCAGCACGTCCCCGACCGTGTACTGTCCGAGGTTCCTCAAAGGCTCGGCCACGAGCAACAGCACCACCAGATAAGCGACCAGGAAACCTATCGAAAGGTAGAATCCCGAGAAGCCTTCCAGCGCGATAGCCCCCGCGATACCTAGAAAGGAAGCCGCTGAGAGATAGTCACCGGAGATAGCGAGGCCGTTCTGCCAGGCTTTGATCTCACCGCCTGCCACGTAGTGCGAGCCGGCGGAGGTATTCTGCTTCGCCGCCCAGTAGGTAATAACCAACGTGATCGCGATAATCCCAGCGAAGAACGCGAAAGCGATGTAATCATTTGTGGTCATATTACCCATTCGTCGCTTCCCCCTCTCCGGAATCCGAAGTCGCCGCCTGCCGGCGCGCCTCGTCTACCAGATCATCCCATGTATTCGCCTTACTCAGATATATGTGCGCCAGCACCCAGGTCATTATGAATTGGGCGAAGGCGTATACGTAAGCCCCGGTTATCGCCCCGATCACCGAGAAATTCAACACCGTGGTAAACGCCGTCAGAAACGGCAGCGTGAAGTAGAAAACCATAAAGAAGATAGTTGCGGGGATAATGAATGCTTTCTTGCTTCGTATAAGTTCCTTGAAAGCATCGGTGCGCTCTATCCTTACCCATTCTTCGCGTTGTCGATCCATGTACTCTCCTCTCCCTACGTTGCGTATCGACTCTAGTTAACGCGACGCTCCTCCTATATTTCCCCTTTCTTCAGCGAAACCTGCCGCACTATAGCATACGAAAATGCGAATGTGACAGCCCTCAGATGTTACTTACGAATTCACCTCTTCCGCCCGTTCGAGGTGCGGCGGTACGATGACCACTGGGACCTTGGCCTCATGCACGACGCGCTGGCTAACCGAGCCCATGAGCATCGTTCCCCATGTTCCGCGACCGTGGCTTCCCATGACGATAGCATCGATGTGTGCCCGCTCGGCGAGATCCAGCAGAGACCTCGCCGGATCTCCAAACAATGTTTCCGTCTCGACTTCTAGTCCGGAGAAGGTTTCGCTCTCGGCTGTGCTCTTGAGAAGATTCTCCCCATACTTGCGGAAGTCTTCGACGGTGTGCTCGCCGTAGGTAGCCAGCATCTCATCGCGGTCCTGAGAGTAGCTCATCTCGGCCACATGAGCCAACACAACCGTTGCTTCCGAACCTCGGGCCATCCCAGCCGCAACCGCGAGAGAGTTGTGCGAGGGACGAGACTCATCTACTGGGACAAGAATCTTGTGAAACTTCAGTGGCTGCAAAGCATTCATCTAAACTCCTCCTCACTTACCCAACAACTACCCTATGCAAAGTATTCTAGGGCCCCAGCAATCTAGAAGCAACACGGCAGACCATGCGGCTTCGGATGCTCCATAAGAACTTGGATAATTGTCCGGCGCCGCATCCAAACCCTTACCCGTCTAAAGCCATCCTCCTTAGACGGTGAACTCGGAAACGCGCTTTCTTGGTCGCGGCCCTATTGAGACAACAGCTCTTTCAAAGCCTCGTCTATAAACTCTATGTCTTCGGGGTTCAAACCGCCGCCGGCGAAGTGCCCCCATACGCCCGGAATAACCCGGAGTTCGGCGTTCTGCATGTGTCCGACCGCGTACTCTTCGTCTTCGGGTGGGAAGTAGAGGTCTTTCTCCGCGGGCATGACTATAGCCTTCGCCTGTATCTTGCCCAGGGCTTCTTCGTAGGGACCTTCGATGCCGGGTGTTTTGCCGACGTCGCCGTTCTGCCAGGTCCACAGCATGGTGAGCAGGTTGTTGGCGTCTCTGTTGTCCAGGAAGAATCCTTCCCAGAAACCTACCAGGAAGTCTTCGAGTGAAGAGAAGCCCAGTTTCTCTTTGTAGACCTCGTCCCAGTAGAAAGCCTGTGAGAAGCCCCACCCGGCGTACACCCGGGCCATAGCCCTGAGCCCCTTCGTCGGTTGCTCTTCGTACCAGCCGTGGTTCCAGGCGGCGTCTGCTGTGAGGGCGGCCTTTACTCCTTCGAGGAAGACGATGTTGTGCCGGCTGGTCTTGGCCGAACCGCAGAACGGTAGCATGCGTTCGACCATGTCCGGGTGGCTAACGGCCCACTGGTACGTCTGTCCCGCGCCCATCGACCAGCCCGTGACGAGCGCGAGCTTCTCGATGCCGAAGTGTTCCGTAACGAGCCGGTGCTGCACCGAGACGTTGTCGTAGACCGTTACGTTCGGAAAGCGCGCCTTGTCGTACGGTGGGGGAGTGTTAGAAGGGGACGAAGAGATCCCGTTGCCGAGCATGTTCGGGATAATGATGAAGTACTCGTTCGGGTCGAGGGCCATGCCCTCACCGATCAACCACTCGTTCTCCCAATGACGTCCGGAATACCAGGTCGGGTAGACGATGGCGTTGCTCTTGTCTTCGTTCAGGCTGCCGAACGTCTTGTAGGCCAGCCTGGCGTCTCGCAGAGTCGCGCCTTCCTGCAGTACCACATCGCCGAGCTCAAAGACCTCGTGGTCGTTCATCTTTGCTCCTTTCTTCCGAACTCCTAGTGTCCCAGGGTCCAGGGACGTCCATGACTGTGACCGGACTTTCGGCCCGAAACCTTTTTCGTACTCGAAGGTTGGCGCACGATCTCCGGCTCATGGGCGCTTTTCTCCGAACGGTTCAGGGCTTTGGCGAGTGGAGCTGGAGTCCTGGAAATCCCCGGCGCCGAGTAGATGCGCCGCGCAGCAGAGCCGCACGCCGGACATGTTGCGGGATTTCCGGCTTCCTCGAAACTGCGCCGCTCGTCGAACGAGCCGCAATCTTCACAGACAAACTCGTATATCGGCATACACACCCCTTACAATTGTCCTATCCCTATTGACACACTATCCTATCGTCGGGTAGACTGCAACGTAGCTTGTAATAGAAGCCACAGCATGGGAAAGGGAGTGGTTCTACATTCATAAGTTTTTATAGTGCTGCCTTCGTTTTGCTCCGAAAAGAGTTTGTGGGGAAGGAGAAGTATGCCTGAAACATTATTCAAGGTAGACTTGAGCAAGAAGATGGATGAGCAAGAGGTTGCCGGGCACAACCGGTGGCACCCGGACATCCCGGCGGTTGGCGCGGTGGATCCGGGTACGGACTTCCGGATCGAGTGTCTGGACTGGACCGACGGCCAGATCGGCGACAACGACAGCGCCAACGACATTCGCGACGTGGCGCTCTCCAGGGTACACGTCCTCTCCGGGCCGATAGCAGTCAACGGGGCCGAGCCGGGGGATCTCCTCGTCGTAGACATCTTGAAGATAGGGGCTTTGCCGGAATCCGAGTGGGGCTTTACGGGGATCTTCGCCCGGGACAACGGCGGCGGCTTCCTCACCGACTACTTCCCCGAGGCCCACAAAGCCATCTGGAACTTCCACGGCATCTACGCCACGAGCCGGCACGTCCCGGACGTAAGCATGGCCGGAATTATGCATCCGGGTCTCATTGGTTGCGCGCCATCGCAGGATCTTTTGAACGAGTGGAACCGCAGGGAGCAGGCTCTCATCGACACCGACCCCGACCGCGTCCCGCCGCTGGCGAACGCCCCAACACCGGAGAACGCCGTACTGGGCTCGCTCAGCGGCTCAGATTTCGACCGGGTTGCAGGAGAGGGCGCGCGGACGGTACCGCCACGGGAGCACGGTGGCAACTGCGACATCAAGAACCTTTCGCACGGTTCCCGGGTGTACTTCCCGGTATATGTGGATGGGGCGAACCTTTCGATGGGGGACATACACTTCTCCCAGGGCGATGGAGAGATCACCTTCTGCGGGGCCATCGAAATGGCCGGATACCTGGATCTGCACGTAGACCTGATCAAGGGCGGCATGGAGAAGTACGGGGTCATTAATCCTCTGTTCCAACCCGGACCGGTCGAGCCTCGCTACCAGAACTTCATGGTCTTCCAGGGAATCTCCGTAGACGAGAAGGATGGCACCCAGCACTATCTGGACGCCCACCTCGCGTACAAAAGAGCGTGCCTGAACGCCATCGAGTACCTCAAGAAATTCGGATATACGGATGCGCAGGCGTACGTGATCCTCGGCACCGCCCCGGTGGAGGGCAGGATCAGCGGGATCGTAGACATCCCCAACGTGTGCTGCACGCTCTACGTGCCGCTGGATATCTTCCAGAGGAACGTACTTCCGACGGAGGTTCCTCGCCTGGCGCCGGACGAAGGGAACATCGCGACTACCAGCTAGCGACGCGCAACTCCTAGGGTAGCTGACGCGTTACCGCGGACCGTAGCATAGTCCGCGGTGAAAGGTGGGAAGGGTGATAGCCGTGTAGAGAGAAAGTGCCGTATATGGCGCTGGTTTTGACGCGCCTCGGAAAGGGAGCATTTACGCGAAAGGAGGGCATATGGCTGAGACACTATTCAACATAGACCTGGATAAATCTATGGCCGACCAGGAGGTGCCCGGACACAACCGCTGGCACCCGGACATCCCGGCCGCCGCCTCGACCGACCCCGGCACGGATTTCCGTATGGAGTGCCTGGATTGGACTAACGGACAGGTCCGAAACGACGACTCGGCGGACGATATCCGCGACATGGACCTCACGCCCTGCCACGTTCTCAGTGGACCCATCCACATCAACGGGGCCGAACCGGGCGACGTTCTGGTCGTTGACATACTGGATCTCGGACCCCCTGCCGGGATCGAGAACCAGTGGGGGTACACGGGCATCTTCTCCAAGCAGAACGGCGGCGGGTTCCTAACCGACCACTACCCCGACGCCCATAAGGCCATCTGGGACCTGCGCGGGCTCTACGCGATGTCCCGGCACGTGCCGGATGTGGAGTTCGTGGGGATAAAGCATCCCGGCCTTATCGGCTGTGCTCCATCGGCGGACCTTCTCGCCCGCTGGAACAGTCGGGAGCAGTCCCTCATCGACACAGATCCGGACAGGGTTCCGCCGCTGGCGCTTCCGCCACTGCCGGATAACACGATACTGGGCACTTTGAGTGGCTCCGAGCGTGATCGGGTAGCCGGGGAAGCATGTCGCACTATCCCACCGCGGGAGCATGGCGGTAACTGCGACATCAAGGACCTTACGGTCGGTTCGCGCATCTACTTTCCGGTGTACGTCGAGGGTGCGAAGCTCTCGCTGGGGGACTTGCACTTCTCGCAGGGAGACGGTGAGATCACGTTCTGCGGCGCCATCGAGATGGCGGGCTACATAGATCTCGGCGTAGAGCTGATCAAAGGCGGCATGGAGAAATACTCTATGACCCGCACTACGCACATGCCGATCTTCGAACTCGGCCACCTACAGCCCCGGTACTCCAGCTTCCTGGTATTCGAGGGCGTATCGGTGGATGAGGGTGGCGAACAGCACTACATGGACCTAACGGTCGCCTACCGGCAGGCTTGTCTGAACGCCATCGAATACCTCAAGACTTGCGGCTACACCGACGAGCAGGCGTACATCATAATCGGTACGGCCCCGATAGAGGGCCGGGTCAGCGGCGTGGTCGACATACCGAACGCCTGCGTCTCGCTCTACATACCGACTGAGATCTTCAAGCGCCAAATCGTCCCGCAGGACGTACCCGCCCGGACAGTTAGTGAAGCCCAGCTTCCTCACGCTCCGGGCGAACCACAACTCGGTTGAGAAAGGAGATGCCGGAGGACTAACAACGAAGGTCTAGCCTTGAAGGCAGCATGCACAGGAAATCATCCACCAAGAGGTGTTTTTGGCTGGAGCCACAATCGCCTGAAGATATGTGGCAACGTTGTCTTCGATCGTTTTCGGCGGAGTGGGGGACTTGTAAGCCCCACGCCGCCGGTTTTGTTTTCTAGGAAGGAGTGATCGTTCAATGTATCTGGGTCTGGGACTTCTCTATGTAGGCGCGGTACTTGTTTTGAATGGCATCTGGCTCCTGGGCGGAATCCAGGACAAAGAGATCTGGGTCATAAACTTCTTTACCGGCGGGTTGGTGGTTCTCGTAGCCCTCTACTCAGCCTTCGGCGCAGACCCCGACCGTACGACCGTACTGGCCGCGGCCCAATTCTTGCTATTCGCGTTTACCTATATATGGGTGGGAATAAACCGCTTTATCGACGCTGATGGGCGGGGGTTGGGATGGTTTTGTCTGTTCGTCGCGATAACCGCCGTGCCCATAGCGATCTCGCTCTTCGCAACTGGCGGACCTATCTGGCTGGCGTTTGACTGGACGGTTTGGGCCGTGCTGTGGTTCGTCTACTGGTTGCTCTTAGCTGTGGGGATGACCCAGCTTACCCGCTTTAGCGGCTGGTTCACCATAGCGGTTGGCGTAGTGACGGCGTGGATTCCAGGTTACCTCCTTCTTACGGGAACGCTCAGCGTGTGAACGTACGGCCCCTCTTTGCTACGCTAACCGGCAGTGAATTTTCGAGCGGAGGAGGAGCGTGATTTACGCGGCGCAATTGCGAAGACTCGATGCCTGCTACCCAAAAACGGCTAGCGGATGGGCGTAATATACGTCGCCGTGGGGGGCGCCATTGGCGCTTCGGCCCGGTACCTCGTGAGCAACTGGATGTCGAGCTGGTTGGGCACGGATTTCCCCTGGGGCACGTTCTTCGCGAATATATCGGGCTCTTTTCTTATAGGCATCGTCCTCGTTCTGGTGGAGGGTGGTAGCCTTCCGGCGGAAGCCCGGTTGCTGTTGGCCGTGGGAATACTCGGTGGATACACGACCTTCTCCAGCTTCAGCTACGAGTCGCTACAGCTAATAACCGGCGGCGCGATCTTCGCGACGTTTCTGAATATGTTCGGACAACTCGCCCTGGGGCTCGCTTTCGTTTATCTTGGTGTTGTCGTTGGCCGCCTCATAGGGGGTATGTAGTGGAGCCGGTCGAGGCGACGAAGCTCACCGTGTATACGGGTGACTCTTTCCGGCACGGCCATAAAGCTCTCTACCGGGCCATTGTGGAAGTCTTGCACGAAGAGGGGATCGCCGGCGCCACGGTTGTTCACGGCATAGAAGGCTACGGTGCGGACAAACGCATACACACCGCCAGAATTCTGGATCTCTCAGCCGACCTGCCCGTGGTGATAATCGCGATCGACAGGACGGAGAAGATCGAAGCCGTCCTACCCAGGCTCGACACTATGATCGACAAGGGTTTGGTGACAACCGAAAAGGTACAGGTCGTCCTCTCCCGACCCGCAGAGATCTAGGTTTTACCCTAAAAACGGAGAGGAGAAGGCTTCCCGTAAGAACCTTCTCCTCTCCGAATCGCTGCTAAGCTGCGGGCTCCACGCTTACGGCGCAGGCCTTCAGTTCGGCGGTCCCCGTCATAGGGTCTATAGCGTTGATGGTTAGGACGTTGGTTGGGACCTGGTCCGGGAAGCTATAACCCATGAACAGCAGTCCGGGGCGTACCCTGTCGGTCACGCGAGCCTTGACCGCCGGGACCGTGCCCCGCCGGGAGCTTACCTGTACAAAGTCGTCGTTTTCGATGCCCAGCTTCTGCGCGTCTTCTTCGGAGATCTCTAGTAACTCTTCCGGGTCTTTGACCTTTTTGTAG
>JBARZO010000182.1:0-3723 GCA_049650165.1 Rubrobacteraceae bacterium | reverse complement strand
GGGGAGGAGTGGGTGCTCTGGACCAGCCAGGAATTCGGCTTTGCTACGCTCGACGACGCATACTCTTCGGGCTCCTCGATCATGCCGCAGAAAAAAAACCCCGACGCTTACGAGCTGATGCGCGGTAAATCCGGTCGTCTCATCGGAAACCTGAATGCGCTGCTCATAACGCTCAAAGGACTGCCTACCGGCTACTCAAAAGACCTTCAGGAAGACAAGGAACCCCTCTTCGACGCGGTGGACGCCGTGCTCGCGATGCTCGCCGTGCTGCCGGAGATGTTGCGCACCGCCCGCTTCCACGACGAACAGATGGAAGAAGCCGCCGGTGGGTTTGCCCTGGCGACGGAGCTGGCGGATTTCCTGGCGGCGCGGGGCGTGCCGTTTCGGGAGGCGCATCGGGTCGTTGGCGCGCTCGTGAAGCGGTGCGAAGAGTTAGAGGTTGGACTTGAAAAAGTTCCGCAGCAGGAGTTGTCGGCGGCCCACCCGGCGCTGGCGGATTTGCCGGAGAGTTCGCTCACGCCGCGAGGTAGCGTCGCAAACAAGAAATCCGCCGGTTCGACTTCGCCGGATTCCGTGGAGGCCCAACTCTTGCGGGCGAAAAAGTTTCTGTTTGGAGTGTCCCGCCGATAGGAGACGGGTATAGGTCCTACGGACACGAACCTGAGAGAGGAAGTGCTGAGTGAAGATAGTCCAGATGTCGGATATCCACGTCGAAGAGGGGGGAGATTTCAGGCCGGATCTTCTCGAAAACGTGATCGAGGAGACGAATCGCCAGGAGCCGGATCTCGTGGCGGTCGTCGGGGATCTAACCGCTGAAGGCTCTCGGAAAGAGTTCGTGCAGGCCAGGGAATACATGGATCGCCTGGAATGCCCGAACATCCGGTACATAATGGGAAACCACGATGCCCGAAACGTCGGCTACCGCTACTTCGAAGAGCTTTTCGGCAACCGTAGCAGCTCCGCTACGGTAAAGACATCCGACGGAGAAGCAAAGATAGTGGCCCTCGACTCGACAAAGCCGGACCTCGACGAAGGAGAGGTGGGACGCGAATATTATGCCTGGGTAGACTCCGAATTCCGGGATTGGGATCGGGGACTGAAAATACTCCTCATCCACCACCATCTTCTGGCCGTGCCCGGAACCGGGCGGGATTCCAACATACTCAGCGACGCGGGGGATATGATGGCCTTACTCCGCGAGGTTGAGGTGGACCTCGTGTTGGCCGGGCACCGGCACGTGCCCTATGTGTGGAGTATATCCGGCGTCAGGGTCATCCATTCCGGCACCGCTTCGACCGAGAGGATTCGCGGGACCGTAGGACCTTCCTACAACCTCATAGAGATCGGTGAAGAAGACGTACACGTGACGCTGAAAGATTCGAAAGGCGAAGAAGACCTGCCACTCGCCAGCTTCTCCCGCAAACCGGGCCGGAGCACCCAATTTCACATGGACTATGAGCGCTACGTTAGCTACGGTCAACTGCCGCTCTGACCCACGCTCGAAACCCCGGCAACAGGCATAATGTAGCCACACGTTAATAGTAGGAAGGGGCACGGGCATGAGAATAGTGCAGATGTCGGACATTCACGTTGGGTCGGGGCTCTTCGATGCGGACCTGCTTTCGGCGGCCATCGAGGAGACGAACGAAATGCAGCCGGACCTCGTCGCCATAGCGGGCGACCTCACGATGGAAGGACTCCGCTGGGAATTTGAGGAGGCGAAGACGTACCTCGACCGGCTCGAATGCCCGAACGTAGCCGTGGTGATGGGCAACCACGACGCCCACAGCGTCGGCTACTGGCACTTCGAGGAGTTCTTCGGCGCCCGTGAGCGGGCTTTGACCGTTCCTGGGCCTGAAGGCCAGGCGAAAGTGGTGGCACTCGACTCGACAAAGCCGGACCTCGACGAGGGAGAAGTCGGACGGGAGCACTACGCCTGGCTAGCCTCGGAGTTCAAGGATTGGGACAAAGGACCGAAGGTTCTGATAGTCCACCACCACATCCTGGCCGTACCCGGAACCGGCCGCGACGTAAACAACCTGCGGGACGCCGGAGACGTGATGGCGATCCTGCGCGAGCTAGAGGTGGACATCGTTCTCTCCGGCCACCGGCACGTGCCGTACGTGTGGAGCATCTCAGGCGTCAGGATCGTCCACTCCGGTACGGCCTCGACCTACCGGGTTCGGGGTGTCATGCCACCCTCCTATAACGTGATCGACATAGACCAAGAGAGCGTGAGGATCACGCTAAAACAACCCGGTAGAGGCAAAGAGGGCGAAGAGCCTCTAGCCAGCTTTGCCCGGCAGCCGACCAAGACGAGCGAGTTCTACCCGGCGTTCGACCGCTACGTCCGCTACGACGAGTTGCCGTTCCTTTCGAGGCAGCCAGAGGACTTTTCGTAGAAAAAATTTGCTACCCTTCGATGAATTTTTCGCCTTCGGGCTGGCCGGTGTGGTCGAAGGCCCGACGGAGTAGCTCGCGGCCTTCTTCGAGCTCCTCGTCGGAGCGGGCCTTTGATTCGACGGTCTTTACGCTCTCTTCGAGGTCTTCTTCTATGAACGTGATCTCCGGGAGGCCGATAATGACTTCCCGGATCTGGCGGTAGATAAAGTCCGGCTCACCGGCGTAGGCCCAGCACTTGCGGGCCCGGACCCAGGCCCAGCCCTTCATTCGGACCGTGTTCTCGATGTCCTCGTCTTCGAGGCCGTACATCTCGATCCGGAGCCGGTGCTCGGTTATTACCTCGGGCTTTATGCGAACGCGGGCGATCATGCAACCAGTCTACAGCAGGCGACAGGAATTTATTCCCCGAATAGAAAACCACGCCGCATCAGAATTGGGTTCGACGCGGCGTGGTATCAGAACATTACTTTGGCGGACTAAGCGTTACTCCAGAAGTCCTGCCTCGTTGAGGTGCTCCTCTGCGACGGTGGCGGGATCCTCATTGTCCAAATCCACGCGTCCGTTCAAGGTCTGCATGGTTTCGAGATCCAACGACTCGGTGACGGGGTTTATAACGTCCGCAACGTCCTCGTTGTTGTTCAAGAACTCCTGCTTGATTACCGGCGCCGGATGATAGAAGGGCCAGATGTTCTTCTGGTCTTCCACTACCGTGAGTTCGTCGGAGCGGAGCTGGCCGTCGGTGGTGAAACCTATAGCCACGTCTGCGTCACCCTGACGAAGAGCCTGGTAGCGCAAGCCGAGGTCGTTGACGACTTTCACATCTTCGAAATTGGTGTCCGGGTACGATTCTTCGATGTTCGGGAAACCGTCCTCCCGCTGCTGGAACTCTGAGAAGGATGCGAGCACGAGGTCCGGCGAAGCTTTGGTTAGGTCTTCTAGCGTCTCTATGTTGTTTTCATCCGCTACATCCTTACGCACGGCTATGCCGTAGGTGTTATTGAAGCTCGCCTGCTTGAGCAGGGTGGCGGCCGGGTCGCGCTCCTCGTACAGCTCTTTGGTCTTATCGTAGGTGCCTTTGGGGGAGTCGAACTGCTCGCCCTCGTAGCCGAGCGCCGTTACGAGCGCCGTTCCCGTGTATTCGGGGTACATGTCTATCTCACCAGACTGGAGGGCTTTGTCCATAACGGTTACGTTGCCGAGATCGAGCTTTTTGTTCACGTCGTAGCCGTCGGCCTCTAAAGCTTGGGAATACATTTCGCCCAGGATAACTTGCTCGGTGAAGTTCTTGGAGCCGACCGTGATCTCGCCCTTGCTCTGGCC
>JBARZO010000181.1:0-14949 GCA_049650165.1 Rubrobacteraceae bacterium | reverse complement strand
CGCCTGGGTCCCTGCGCCCAGGATCAGGAGCGGTCCCTCGGACCTTCTCGCCAGGGTACGGGCAGCTAGAAGGGAGAGCGCGGCGGTGCGGCGGGCGGTCACGATGCTGCCTTCCAGGAGTCCTAATCGCACGCCGGTCTTCGCGTCCATTACGATTACTTCACCCTGGATGGTAGGCAGGTCTCGGTGGGCGTTCTCCGGGTGGACGGTGACTAGCTTGGTCATGGCGATTTCCTCGTCCGCCGCGGGCATGACCAACAGGGTTCCGCCTTCGGGAAGTCCGGGTGTTAGACGCGGCGGGGCCTCTAACTCGCCGTTGCGGTGGCGGACCATTACCTGCCGGATGGAGTCGGCAAGATCCGTGTAGGCAAGACGGTCGGCGGTCTGTTGGGCGTCGAGTATCTCCATCTCAGCCTCGAACCGCCGGTCCGAACGAGCGGGTGGGGGAGAAGAGATCTATAGGATGCCGCGTCTCCCCATCCGTCGCGAGGTCCGCCAGGATCTCACCTACCACGCTGGACATTTTGTAACCGTGGCCCGAAAACCCCGCCGCCACTGCGACTTGAGGACATCGGGGATGCGGAGCCAACACGAAGTGCAGGTCGGGCGTATTGGTGTACATACAAGTCTGGGACTGCAAAAGTTTGCCGTTGAGCCGGGGTAGATAGCGACCCATATATTCGCGGACAAACTCTACGTCTGCTTCCTTTACCTCCCGGTCTATAGTCCCGGGGGTGCAGGGGATGGAATCCGCCCGAAAGAAAGTCGCCTTTACGCCACGCTCGCCGTCGTGGGCCGGAATGCCGTAGAAAGTGTTGCCGTCCTCCGGTTCCCAGATGTAGACGGGGAAGTTCTCGGGACGGAAAGGGGTTATGTCATCCGGCTCGAACCAGAAAAGGATCTGGCGGGTAACCTCCAGCGGAAGTTCTAGTTCCGACAAGAGTTCTGAAGCCCAGGAACCAGCGGAGACAACCAACCGTGCCGCTTCGTAGACCCCCGAATCGGTTTCTACCACCACTCCTTCCCCGGACGAGTCCGCGCTCCAGGAGCGTACCGCCTCACCAAACTTGAGGTCGGCTCCCCCCTGAGCAGCAAGTTCCAGGTGGGCGGAAATGGAGGTTTCGGGCCGCACAAATCCCGCCCGCTCTTCGTAGAGGGCGACTGTATCGGGCGTGGGCTCGAAGACCGGGAAGCGACGTTTTATCTCGGAGGCGTCTAGCATTTCGTATGGCAGGTCGTGCTCGTCGGCGCTCTTCCGGCTGCCGGCGACGAGGTCGCTGTCGGGGCCGCCCATCATGAGGCCGCCGGTGATGGTCAGGATGTCTTCTCCCGAGTCTTGCTCTAGCTGTTCCCAGAGCTCGTAGGCCCGCAAAAGGAGCGGCACATAAGCCGGGTCTTCGAAGTACGCCTGCCGGATAATGCGCGACCGACCGTGGCTGGAGCCCCACTCGTGCGGCGGAGTGTACTGTTCGAGGCCCAGTACCTTTTTGCCGCGACTGGCGAGCTGGTAGGCGGCGGCGCTGCCCATGCCGCCGAGGCCGATGATGATCACGTCGTACAAGAGAATTCCTCCGAAATTGGGCTACAAGCCAATAGTCTCATACCGATCAGAAGACCAATTATTTGCTGCCTCTACGGTTTTATCTCTGGAGTCATCCGGGTAGGGGCGGCAAATTAGATTCGCTAACACTCTAGCATTCTACTGTGACACGAAGATGTTGTCCGGGTACGGTGCTCAGAACGCAGGGTGGCGACGATGGCGTACGAGTGGACAGAGGCTCGGGTAGTCAGAATCGATCCAGCCTAAAAGGTTCCAGTTTGGGGACTGGTTGATCCTCTAGGACGAGAGGGGCGATCGCCGCTGCGGTGGCCGGTGCGAGCGTTACGCCGAGTTGCCCGTGTCCCGTGGCAACGTATAGATGCTTCAGGCTCGGGGCGGCCCCGATCAGGGGCAAGCTATCGGGTGTGAGCGGGCGCAGCCCGGCCCATTTGAGTGCGGGCTTCTCAGGTCTCCAGTCACGCAAGTAAGGTTTTGAAGCCTGGATCACCATCCCCAGGCGGCGACGGTCGAGCGTGTCATCCAAACCGGTCAGATCCAGGGTCCCCGTTATGCGGACTCCGTCCTCGAACGGGCTGCACGTTACGCGAGCTTCTTCCAACTTGAGTGCGTGAGATGGAGGAGTACCCGGTCCCCCGGCGGTGATGCTGCAACCTCTGGCGCCTTCCAGCGGCACACGTACCCTTAGATCCGCGAGTAACTTCGCCGACCACACACCGGCGGAGATGAGCACCCGGTCGGCTTCGAGTTCACCCTGCGAAGTGCTCACGAGCCATTTATGTCCGCCGCTCTGGGCAAGCCGGACAACCTCCGTATTTTCTAGAATCTCCACCCCTGCAGCGGCCAGGTTCTCCTTCAAGCCGCCCATTATACTTTCCGGCCTTACATAGCGTTCAGATTCGAGGTGCAGGGCTCCAGCTACTTTATCGCTTAGAGCAGGCTCCAGACGACGGGCCGCCTCACCGTCGAGCAGCGTTGTTTTACCCTCGTAGCCGGCTTTCTCGACTTCGTGGTGTTCTTCGACCGCGGCTTCGAGGCCTGCGGCCGAAAGCGCTACAACCAGGAGCCCGGTCGTGTGCATTTCGAACTCTACCCCTTCGGCTCGCAATCCATCAAAGAGCTTCATGGTGTGCTCGTTGAGAGCCAGAAGAGCTCTGAGACCTTCTTCAAAATGTTGTCGCGTGCAGCTTTTCCTGAATTTCCAGAGCCAGCCGACAAGCTCCGGGGCCAGCCTCGGTCGGATGCGGAACGGGCTGTTTGGGTCGAGCATCCACTTCAAGGACTGCTCTATGACACCGGGGGCCGGTATCGGGGCGGAGTAGGAGGGCACGATCCAGCCGGCGTTCCCGAGCGATGCCGCCCCGCCGCACCGGCCCCGCTCGACAACAGTGACCTCGGCCCCGGATCTCCGAAACTCGCGGGCGCAGCAGAGGCCCACTACGCCCCCGCCGACGACCGCTATTCTCAACGTCTTACTCTTCCGAGAGCCGGAAGTTCAGGTCGGCGGGCAGATCCACCACATCCATCTGGGCTTTCTGGAGCTTGCCGGCGTAGTCCCAGTTCATGGATTGCCAGCGGGTGAACTGGTCCAGAACCCAGATCCCCGAGAGCCGGCTCCCGTTGCCGGAACGCCCGTTGCCGCCAAATGGCAGGTGCGCCTCCGCCCCGCTGGTCGAGTTGTTGACCGAGAGCATCCCGGCCCCGTTCCGCTCCCGAAATCTCAACGCATTCTCCGCGTTCGTGGTGTAGATGGCAGCAGAGAGCCCGTAGCCGTGGGCGTTGGATAGCTCTATCGCCTCGTCCAAATCCGAAAAGGTCGAGACGTTTACTATCGGACCGAAGGTTTCGGTATTGAAGATCTCATCGTCTTGTGTAACACCGTCCACGATGGTCGGGTGACAGTACACGCCGTCTCCCGCCTCTCCGACAAAGCCCTCGCGGGGCTCTTCCGACGTTATCCGTCCGGTTCCGGTTGAGCCGTGGATCGTGTGATGATCTTCCACCAGGTCCAGCCAGCCCTCGAAGCGTTCCGCAAACCGCTCGCTGAGCATCGGGCCGTAGAGGACATCTTGTGTCGGGTCGCCGATCGCCGCTTCTTCGACGGCTTTGGCGTAGCAGGAGATGAACTCGTCGTGGATCGACTCGTGGACGATGACCGTACCGAGCGAGGTGCAGCGCTGGCCCGCCGTACCGAAGCCGGAGAAGAGCGCGCCTTCGACGGCGAGGTCCAGGTCCGCGTCCGGCATGACGACGAGCGGATTCTTGCCTCCGAGCTCCAGGCAGGGCGACTGCAGGTGCCGGCCGCAGAGAGCCCCGATCTCCTTGCCAACCTCTGTCGAACCGGTAAAGCCGACTTTGTCCACCAATCCTTCGTCCAGAGCCTGTTCGAGCCCCTTGAAAGCCTCCGCACCTTCGGCCTGGACGACGTTCAAGACACCGTCGGGCAGGCCACCGTTCAGCATAATTTGGGCGAAGGCGTCGGCGATGGCCGGGGAGTATTCGGCCGGTTTCCACACGACGGCGTTGCCGCAGGCGAGGGCGGGAATAATGTACCAGGAGGGCACGGCCGTGGGGAAGTTGCCCGCCGTGATGATTGCCGCCACTCCAACCGGCATTCGGAAGGTAAATAGTTGCTTGTCCGGCATCTCTGAGGGAACGGTCTGCCCGTAGAGCCGGCGGCCTTCGCCGGTAAAGAAGTCGCAGGTGTCGATCACTTCCTGGACTTCGCCGAGTGATTCCGTGTAGGTCTTGCCTATTTCGCGGGTCATCAGGCGGGCGAGGGCTTCCTTGTTTGCCTCGAAGAGACGGCCAATTTGCTTTATGGAGTTCGACCGGATCGGGGCCGGCACGGAAGCCCACTCCTTCTGCGCT
This sequence comes from Rubrobacteraceae bacterium, assembly GCA_049650165.1. GTDB lineage: Bacteria > Actinomycetota > Rubrobacteria > Rubrobacterales > Rubrobacteraceae > SIRX01. The sequence continues at coordinate 10,520 of JBARZO010000181.1, read as the reverse complement.
TCCCGCGCAACCCGGCACGCCTCGACAAACGTATCAGAGTCTCCCAGTGACACCTCCGCGACCGCGTCGTCGGTTCGGGCCGGGTTGGTGGACGTCATAATTCCACCCGGCGCGTCCTGGAGTACCTCGCCCCCGATGATAGAGGCGACGGTTCGGGTACGAGGTTCGGTTTCCGTTCTTGAGTCCGTGGTACTCATGATCCACCTCCTGGAGGACGTTTCACTCGCGGCAACTAATCCTACACCAGTCACATCCGGGCTTGTTCGGATACGGGACGCAAGATATTTGACCCGACTCTACCGTGGGCGTATAGTGTCGGACATTGTAAACAGTAAGTTGTTGACAGTTCGGTGTCGGGTTCGCAATGGAGTACTGATTTGGCGCAGGATACCAGTGGTAGAGCGGTTCTCAGGAATTTACCCGCGGCCTCCCGAAAGAGCCTGGCTGATGAGGTCCTGGATCGGCTGCGGCACGAGATCGTACAGGGCCGTTTCAAGCCGGGGCATCGTTTGAGCGAACCGATGCTGGCGGAGGCGTTCGGGGTTAGTCGGGGCCCCGTGCGAGAGGCGTTATCCCAGTTGCAGCAGGAGGGTCTTGTAATCGTAGAGCGTCACCGGGGGGCGCGGGTCAATCGCATCTCGGCGGCGGACGTGGAAGAGTTGTACGAGTTGCGCATAGATCTGGAGCGGTTCGCAGTAAAGCGGGCGGTGCGTCTGGTGACCCCGGAGGAGCTGAACGAAATATCCGAGACGGTAGAGGCTTACGGTCGGGCCGTCGAAGATGGGGAGGTGCCGGAGGCCGTTGACTTCGATATGGAGTTTCACGGACTACTGTACAAGTCGGCCCGGCACGTGCGGCTCTACAGTTGTTGGACCAATCTTTTGCGGTCCCAGATCCACGCTTTCGTACTCTCGAACAGCCTGGCCGATTCCAGTTACATGGCTCCTTGCGTGGCGGAGCACGGTGAGATCCGGGACGCGCTCGAAAACCGGGATAAAGAGAGGGCGGTTGGTCTAATCGAGAAACATCTGAGCGACGCTTACGAGCGATTAATGAAGATGCCGTTGCAGGAAGACTGAAGGGTGGAATTTTGAGAAGAAAAGCCGGCATACGTTTCGAGGAGAGGGGGAGGTCATAGAAGCCCAGCAGGAGGAACAGCGGGCACAGTTTGGTGGCAAGCTAGGGTTTATTCTGGCGGCTATCGGCTCGGCGATCGGTTTGGGGAACATCTGGCGGTATCCGTACATCGCGTACGAGAACGGTGGCGGGGCTTTCCTGTTGCCGTACTTTATCGCGTTGGTGACGGCGGGTATTCCGGTGCTTATTCTAGAGTACGGGCTCGGGCATAGGTCCCGGAGCGCCGCGCCGTTCGCGTTCCGGGCGATGTCACGAAAGTGGGAGTGGCTCGGTTGGTGGCAGATCGGCGGCTCGTTCGTCATTATGACTTACTACATAGTCATTATCGGGTGGGTGTTGAGTTACTGTTACTACTCGTTCGGCACCCAGTGGGGCAGCGATCCGGACACGTTCTTCAACGATAGCTACCTCGGCCTCACGGACAGCTTCTGGATGATCGGGGGTATGCAGTGGAAGGTGGTGCTGGCGACCGCGATAGTCTGGGCTGTCACGTACTGGCTGCTAAGGCGCGGGGTCAGCAAAGGCATCGAGCTTGCGGCCAAGGTACTTATACCGACCCTCGTTTTGATGATCGCCGTTATCGTGGTCCGAGGCCTTACGCTTCCGGGTGCCGTTCAGGGACTGAACGTGTTGCTTACGCCGGACTTTGGAGAGTTGCTCAACCCGAATGTTTGGGTGGCGGCCTACGGCCAGGTGTTCTTCTCCATCGGCGTAGCTTTCTCAATCATGATCACCTACTCGAGCTACCTGCCTCGACGCACGGACCTCTCTAACAGCGCGTTTATCGTGGCCCTCGCCAACACGGGTTTCGAGTTTTTCGCGGCGCTCGGCGTCTTCTCGGTACTGGGCTTTCTGGCGGTACAGCAGAACGCTCCCATAGACGAGGTCGTTACCCAGGGAGTTGGGCTGGCATTTGTGGCTTTTCCGCAGATCATCAACGAGCTTCCGGCACTCAATTCGCTGTTCGGCTTGTTGTTCTTCGGGGCGTTGTTGTTCGCGGGTATCACCTCCGCCGTCTCTATTTTGGAGTGCGGCATCGCGGGGGTAAAGGAGAAATTCAACCTCTCCCGTACCGCGGCGGTCAACTGGATGTGCGGGCTGTGCGCGCTTGCGAGCATTCTGTTCGCGACCAAAGGTGGGCTCTACTACCTGGACGTCGTCGACCGCTTCGTCAACAACTTCGGTCTGGTGCTCGTGGCGCTCGTGGAGGTCGTACTGATCTCCTGGGTGCTGCGTCAGCTCGGGACGCTTCAGAACCACGTCAACGAGCGGTCCTACATACGGATCGGCAACTGGTGGGTCTACTCGCTGAGTATTATCACCCCGATAATTCTGATAATCGTGATGGCGCTCAACTTCTACAACGAGTTCACGACGCGCTACGGGGATTACCCGCTGAGTGGTTTGATCATCATGGGTTGGGGCGTTGCTGTCGGGCTACCGGTGATCGGCTTTATCCTGCAGTCCGTGCGCTCGCGGGATGGGGGAGACTCCCAGGCTTCCGGCGCGGGCACCACCAAAGATGAGGAGGTGTAAATGAACGTTGGAGCCATAATCATGCTCCTCCTTGGAAGCATAGGGCTGTGGGGAGGTTTGATCGTCGCCATCATCCACTTCTTCCGGGCGGCGAAGAAAGAGGCTGAAGCCGGAGGCCCGGACTCAGAATAGAAATCTAACGAGCGGACCCGGTCTCCGGTGCGGTGAAAGCTTCCGTCGCCTGAAACCGGGTCTTCTCCACGATGAGAAGTGTAAGTAAAGGTCCGTCTAAAGGTCCGTCAGTTGAGATACAGGAGGCCCCGTAGTTGAGCATCGTAGATAAAGCCATAGCAAGCTCCGTCAAGATAGTTCCCCGGCCGATAGTGAAGAAAATCTCCAGCCGCTACATCGCGGGCGAGAAGCTGGGAGAGGCGGTCGAGGTGATCCGGAACCTCAACCAGCAAGGCTGCGTCGCCACCATCGACGTGCTCGGCGAGAGCACCGAAGACAAGCAAGACGCCGCCGCGAAGCTCAAAGAGTATAAGGAGGTCGTGGACGTACTGGACGAACACGACCTGGACTCCGGTATCTCGGTAAAGCTCACCGGCCTCGGGCTAGTCTTCGACGAGGACGTGTGCCGGGAAAACCTGGAGGAGATCATCATGTACGCCGGCGAGCGAAACCGCTTTGTCCGGATGGACATGGAAGATTCACCCTACACGGCTAAGACCGTCCAGATGGCGATAGACATGCACGAAAAATACGATAACGTCGGGACCGTCATTCAGGCCTACATGCGCCGCAGCCTGAAAGACATAAGCCGGCTCGCCGAGTCCGGCGTAACCGCCCGGCTGTGCAAGGGCATTTACGACGAGCCGCGAGAGTATGCCTACAAAGACTTCGAGACCGTCCGGCAAAACTACATCCTGCTTCTGGAAGAGATGTTCAAAGCCGGCGTTTACGTCGGCGTCGCCACCCACGATGAGTTCCTCATCTGGCACGCGCTCCGCCTCATCCATCAGCTAGACGTATCGAAAGACCGGTACGAGTTCCAGATGCTCCTCGGTGTGGATGAGGAGTTGCGGAGCATTCTGGTAAATGCCGGCCACAAGTTGCGGGTGTACGTGCCTTTCGGGGACGACTGGTACAAGTATTCTACCCGCCGTTTGCAAGAGAACCCCAAGATAGCCCGCTACGTCGCGGAAGACGTAGTCGAGAGCATGCTGAGTTACGTCAAGAGCTAGAACCGGAGGAGAAAAATGGCGCTTCCACCTTACAGCAACGAGGTATACCTCGACTGGTCGGACGAATCGAATCAGAATTCCATGCGGACCGCACTCCAGAAAGTGGAGGGCGAGCTGGGCAAGAGCTACCCGCTAATTATCGGGGGCAAAGAGATCGAGACGGACGGAGAAATAACCTCCGTCAACCCGTCGGACCCGTCGCAGCTCGTCGGCCACATCGCGAGCGCCACCGAGCGCGAGGCGGACATGGCACTCGAAACCGCCACGAAGGCTTTCGAGACCTGGAGCCGGACTGCGCCGGAAGCGCGGGCGCGCATCATGCTGCGCGCCGCGGCCATCATGCGGCGGCGCAAGTTCGAGCTGCTCGCCTGGGAGGTATACGAGGGCGGCAAGCCCTGGGCCGAGGCCGATGCGCAGGTCGCTGAGGGCATAGACTTCCTCGAATACTACGCCCGAGAGATGCTGCGTCTGAAAGACGGCAAAGGTCTCTACTCCGTCGCCGGTGAAGAGAACCAGTACTTCTACCAGCCGATGGGCGTGGGCGTCATCATCGCGCCGTGGAACTTTCCCTCGGCAATCCTGACTGGAATGTCGAGCGCGGCCATCGTCACCGGCAACACGATAGTCCTCAAACCATCCGAGTACACTTCGGTCATCGGGGCCCAGATCGCGAAGATCTTCGCGGAGGCCGGTCTGCCGGACGGCGTTCTGAACTTCGTTACCGGCTACGGCAGCGACATCGGGGACTACCTCGTCGGCGACAACCGGACGCGATTTATATCCTTTACCGGCTCGATGAAGACAGGCTTGAGGATAAACGAACTGGCGGCCAAACAGCAGGATGGGCAGCGCTGGATCAAGCGGGTAATAGCCGAGATGGGCGGAAAAGACGCCCTGGTCGTCGACGACTCAGCCGACCTGGACGCCGCCGCAGATGACCTCGTGAAGAGCGCCTACGGCTACGCGGGCCAGAAATGTAGCGCCGCCAGTCGCGGAATCCTGCACGCCGACATCTACGACGAGGTGCTTGAGAAAGTCATCGAGAAAGCCCGCGCCCTCAAAGTCGGCGCCCCGGACGCTCCGGACATCACGGTTGGACCCGTACAGAACGAGCCCCAGTTCGAGAAGGTCGCGAGCTACATAGACTCCGGCAAGCAGCAGGCCGAGCGGGTGCTGGGCGACGAACCCGGAGACCCCAAAGACGGCTACTTCGTAACCCCGACTATCTTCGAGACGGATCAGGAATCCCGTATAGCGCGGGAGGAGATCTTCGGCCCCGTCCTCTCCATCATGAAGGCCCGCAACTTCGACGAAGCCCTAGGCATAGTCAACGAGCTCCCCTACGGTCTCACTGGCGGCGTCTACTCCAAAAACCGCGACCACCTCGAACAAGCTCGCACCGAGTTCCGCGCCGGTAACGTCTACTTCAACCGCACCATCACCGGCGCGCTGGTAGGCGTGCAGCCCTTCGGCGGCTTTGGTCTCTCCGGCACCGACTCCAAGGCCGGCGGCCCAGACTACCTGCCGCTCCACATGCTCCCGAGGACGGTGGTAGAGAAGTTCTAGATAGCTTTTGAACGAGAAAGCTAAGATCGCGAATGCCCTGGCCCACATATTCGATGGGATTGAACAGCTACGCTCAACATTTCCTGTCAAGGCCTTTACGATTGATGGTCGCCTAGTAGGGGACATTGGGGAGGTTATAGCAGCGCTAGAATACGATGTCGAGCTTTACCAGATTCAGCAAGCTGTTCATGATGGCGAGACTCCAGAGGGTAGGAAAGTTCAAATAAAAGCTACCTTCAAAGACTCCTTGACGTTCAAGACTCTCCCCGAACACTATTTGGGATTCAAGCTACTTGAAGACGGCGAGCATGAAGAAATATACAACGGGCCGGGACTTGTGATCTACGAGCGATATAAACATAGAAAGGGAATTGGAGAAAAGTCGCTCGCTTTTCCGATTAACGAATTGAAGCGGCTCTCGAAACTAGTGCCCAAAGTAGAAAAAGTGCGCTTGCGCAGGAGCTAATCCATCATTCAAATCAGGTTACATGATACGTTGGAAAAGATTATTCGAAAGGGTTTAGTAACCGGACGTCGCTTCGCTCAACGTCGGTGGTGTTGCGGGTTACGAAGGTCATGTCTCTAACCTTCGCTGTAGCCGCCATGAGGCCGTCCACAATCGGCAGGTAGTCGGGAACGTTTATGCGACCCCACTCTTCGACGACTTCAAGGGTGATAGGTAGCACGCGATCACCGTACTCGTTTGTTAGCGATTTGAGCCAGAGTTCGTAGGAGCCGGCCTGGGTCTGATCCGTGCGACGGAGTAGTTCTATTCCACGCCGAATCTCCCCGATCACTAGAACACTCAGATGCAATTTGTCACTGTCCGTTGAGGAGATCCAGGCTTTCACACCCGCGTTGCCTCTTGGCTTGCGAACCTCCGAAATTACGTTGGTGTCCAGTAGGAAGTTCATTCCGAAAGATCAATTTCCCGCGGAAACTCCCTGGGACGTTCCAGATCCAAGACGCTCAAGTCGGGACCATTCATCAAAAATTCTTTGAAGTCCGGTTTGTCACGGGTCAGCCGTTTATACTCCCCGGCCGGAACCACCACGACCACTTCCTCTCCATGCCGGGTAACGGTCTGCGGCCCGTCTTCCTGGGCCTTGCGAACTAACTCGCTAAACTTTTGCTTCGCTTCTTGTAATTGCCAGGACACTTTTACACTCCATTCCGTCTAGTCTGCCTAGATTTTATCAGTCCTGTTTGGCAAGCAAGACTTTTGCCACGAAAAGTAGAGCTTTCTTGCATGCTAGAATGCCGGGCTATGCAGGACGAGAGACTAGGGGAAGACACTACCGCCGGGAAGATCGAAGGCCTTGAGAAACTCCGGGAAGAAGCCGCCCATCCCGCGTCCGAGAAAGCTGTCGAGCGGCAGCGGGAGAAGGGAAAGCTTACCGCCCGGGAGCGGATCGAGTTGTTGCTGGACGAGGGCACTTTCGTCGAGATTGACCGTTACCGGGTGCATCGTTCATACAATTTCGGGCTTGAGGAGAACCGGCCTCTGGGGGATGGGGTCGTCACCGGCTACGGAGAGGTGATGGGCCGGAAGGTCTGCGTGTTTTCGCAGGACTTCACGGTGTTTGGTGGGTCTCTGGGGGAGATCTACGCGCAAAAGATCTGCAAGGTTATGGACCTCGCTCTGAATACTGGTTGCCCCGTGGTAGGAATCAACGACTCCGGTGGCGCCCGTATTCAGGAGGGCGTCGTCTCTCTCGCCGGATACGCGGACATCTTTCACCGCAACGTGTTGGCATCGGGGGTGATCCCCCAGATCTCCGTGGTCATGGGTCCGTGCGCCGGGGGCGCGGTCTACTCGCCGGCGATCACCGACTTCATCTTCATGGTCGAAGAAACGAGCCACATGTTCATCACCGGCCCGGACGTCATAAAAAACGTCACCGGCGAGGACGTGACCCAGGAGGAACTCGGCGGTGCCGGGACCCACAACACTACGAGCGGCGTCGCCCACTTCGCCGCCACTAACGAGGAGAGTTGCCTGGAGGATGTGCGCTACCTGCTCTCCTTCCTGCCCGAGAACAACCTTGAGAGTGCCCCATACTTCGCACCCGAAGATTCACCGGAGCGGATGGACGAGGAACTTGCGACGCTCGTCCCGGACTCGGCGAACCGTCCCTATGACATCCGGCGGGCGATAGAGCTTACGGTGGACGACGAGGAGTTCTTCGAAGTGCAGGAGGGCTGGGCCCAGAACCTTGTCGTAGGTTTCGCGCGGCTGGACGGTCACGCTATCGGTGTTGTTGGGAACCAGCCGGCGGTGCTGGCTGGGACGCTGGATATAGACGCAAGTACTAAAGGAGCGCGGTTCGTGCGGTTTTGCGACGCGTTCAATATTCCGCTGCTGACGTTCGTGGACGTACCGGGGTTCATGCCGGGTACGGATCAGGAATGGGGCGGCATCATCCGTCACGGGGCGAAGCTGCTCTACGCTTACTCGGAGGCTACGGTGCCCATGATGACGGTCATAACCAGGAAGGCTTACGGTGGAGCCTACGACGTCATGTGTTCCAAGCACATCGGTGCGGACGTGAACGTGTCGTGGCCGACGGGGGAGATCGCGGTGATGGGCGCCCCGGCCGCGGTCGGGGTCATCTTCCGCCGCCAAATAGCGGACGCCGAAGACCCCGAAGAAAAACGCGAGGAGCTAATAGCCGACTACGAGGAGCGGTTCAACAACCCGATGGTCGCCGCCGAGATGGGCTACATAGACGACGTGATAGACCCGCGTGAGACGCGACCTTATCTCATAAAAGCGCTACAGATGATCCGTACCAAACGTCCCGAGCGTCCGCCACGCAAGCACGGAAATATCCCGCTTTGAGAATTGAACCCGCGACAACCGAAGAGGAAGTCGCTGCCATAATGGCTGCGTTGGAGGCTTTGCGTGAGGATGAGCAGGATGTGGCGTCCTCCGTCAAGCGCAGTCGTTGGCGGCTCGCGGGTCTGCTCGGGCATCCGGTTCCGCCGGGGATGGATCTGGAAGGGCTGTGGGCTTACAGAGGATGGGAGGGGCAGGTTTAGGTGTTCGAGAAGGTACTGGTAGCGAACCGGGGGGAGATCGCCGTTCGCATCATCCGCGCTTTACGGGAGATGGACGTTGCGAGCGTCGCAGTCTACTCGGATATCGACCGGGAGGCGCTTCACACCCGGCTGGCCGACGAGGCGTACCATGTGGGGCCGACACCTGCGACTGAGAGCTACCTGAACATAGAGAAGTTGATCGAGGTGGCGCAGAGTTCTGGATCTGAAGCAGTACATCCCGGATATGGATTCCTGGCCGAGAGCGCGCCGCTCGCCCGGGCGGTAACGGAGGCTGGCCTGACCTGGATCGGGCCACACCCCGAAGCGATAGAGGCAATGGGCTCCAAAGTCGAGAGCCGGAAGATCATGTCCGACGCCGGAGTTCCAATAACGCCCGGCACCGAAGATCCCGTAGAGTCCGCCGACGCTGTGCCGAAATTTGCCTCCGAGCACGGCTACCCGGTGGCGGTAAAGGCTTCGTCGGGTGGTGGCGGCAAAGGTTTCGCCGTAGCGCAGGATAAGACCGAGGCGGAGTCGGCGTTCGATAGGGCAAGCCGCGAGGGTGAGATGTATTTTGGGGATGGGTCGGTGTACCTGGAGAAGTATCTGCCTGCTCCGCGGCACATAGAGATACAGGTGGTGCGCGACAAACACGGCAACGCCGTCCACCTCGGGGAGCGGGACTGCTCGATCCAGCGTAGGCACCAGAAGCTCGTTGAGGAATGCCCGTCTCCGGTAATGGAACCCAAAATGCGCGAGGAGATGGGGGAGGCTGCAGTCAAGGCCGCAGAGTCCGTCGGCTACGACAACGTCGGCACCGTGGAGTTCCTGGTGCAAGATCACGAATTCTACTTCCTGGAGATGAACACCCGCGTGCAGGTCGAGCACCCCGTAACCGAAGAGGTGACGGGCATAGACATCGTGCAGACCGGCATCCGCATCGCCGCCGGAGAAGAGCTGTCGATGAAACAGGAAGACATCTCCTGGCGCGGCCACGCTATCGAGGTGCGGGTAAATGCTGAGGACCCTAAGAACGACTTCGCCCCGAGCCCCGGCGAGGTAAGCGTCTACGAGGAGCCGGGTGGCCCCGGTATCCGGATGGACTCTTCGCTACGAGGACCGGGTCCGGTTCCCGAATCCTACGATCCCCTGTTCGCCAAACTCATCGTGCGCGGCGCGGATAGGGAGGATGCTTTGGCGCGTCTTCGACGGGCGCTCGCGGAGTTCCGGATAGAGGGCATCTCCACGACTTTGCCGTTCTTCCGGGCGTTACTGGACGATGAGGTCTTTGTCTCCGGCGACTATACGACGGGATTTATAGCGGAACGGCTGGAAGGGATGGAGATCGAAGCCGGCTCTGTTGGGGAGGCCGGGGAACCTTCCGAAAAGAGTTCCCGGGAGGTCGAGGTCGAGGTGAACGGGAAACTCTTCCGGGTGCGGGTTTATTCGGATGAACAACAGGACGGTGGAAAGCCGCAGCGGCGGGGTGGGGGAGCGCGGCGGGCGGCGGTCAGCGAAGGCGCGGTGACGGCCCCGATGCAGGGTACGATCGTCAAGGTGCTCGTGGAAGAGGGGCAACAGGTAGAGGCGGACGAGCCCGTATGTGTGCTGGAGGCGATGAAGATGGAGAGTGAGATCCGGGCTCGTAGTGAAGGCAAGGTGTCGAAGGTCCACGTCGAAATCCGACAGACCGTGCGGGCCGGTGAACCCCTGATCACCGTAGAGTAGAAACCTCGATGGCCGAGAAAACCGGAGACTTCGAGTGGCGCGCCAGCGGCGACGAAGCCGAGATCATACTCTACGCCCCCGACGACTCCGCCCTTCGACACATTCTACCCGCGGCCCGGCTCCCCGGCGTGGAGAGCCCCATATACGCCGCCGCCGCGTCGCAGAAATTCGGGTGGGTCGCGGCGTCTTCAACCCACGCCGCCCCGGACCTGATCTCCGCGCCCACGCGGAACCTACTACTAACTACCGACGTTTCGGTAGACCGTCTCGGCATACCGCCGAATGAATTTATACAGCTCCTGTTCGGAAGTTTATACGAGATGAGCC
>JBARZO010000180.1:0-3911 GCA_049650165.1 Rubrobacteraceae bacterium | reverse complement strand
TATCTGCAGCAGGGCCGTTCGCGTGGCGCCCACCGCCTGGGGCAGAAAGTGTATGACGTAGGCCAGGATCAAGACCCCGAGGGTACCATACAGCGCCGGGGCGTAATTGGCCCCGAAAAAGACCAACGCGAGTGCCAGCACGATCCCCGGCAGCGCGTACCCGAGGTACGTCAACCGCTCCAAAACGCCTGTAACGGGACCCCGGAACCGGACGGCGAGCAGCGCCACCGGCAGGGCGGCAAGCGCCGCCACCCCGGCGGCGAGTCCGGACACGTAGATCGAGCTTAGGGTCGCGCCCCACACGAGTCGCATAGGCTCGCCGGCCGCCAACCCTCGCACGAGCCAGAAACTCAAGATTCCGACCGGGGCGACGAGCGCCAGAGAGACTACGCCGCCGCAGAACGCCAGCGCCGGCCACCGCCAACGCCCGAGCGCGACCAGCGCTGCCCGCCGGGCGGAGCCTGCGCTGCTCCGGTGGTAGCGGAGTCTGCCGCGGGTTCTACCTTCGAAGACCAGTATCGTCGCGGTTAGGACCACCAGCATCAGGGCCAGTATGGCGGCCGGGGTCCGGTCGAAGGCCGACTGGTACTGGATGTAGATCTCCCGGGCGAACGAGTCGTATTGGAGTAGCGAAACAGCCCCGAAGTCGCTCAGGGTGTAGAGCGCCACGAGCAATGCCCCCGCGACAATCGCCGGCCGGAGTTGCGGCAGGGTCACCCGGAAGAACGTCGTCCAGACCCCGCTCCCGAGGCTCTTGGCCGCTTCTTCGAGGGACGGGTCCATCCCCCGGAAAGCGCTGCGCACCGTCAGGAAGATGTACGGGTAGGAGAAAAGGATGAGCGTTAGGGACGCCCCGGGCAGGCCGTAGATGCTCGGCAAACGCTCGATGCCGAAAGGCTCCAGGGACCCCTGCAGAACGCCCCGGGGGCCGAGCATGCTCACCAGCACGAACCCTCCTACGTAGGAGGGGATCACGAGCGGCAGCGCCGCCAGAACCGCCCAGGAGCGTCGTCCCGGAAGGTCCGTGCGGGCCGTGAGCCAGGCCAGAGGAACGGCGATCAGGACCGAGATCCCCGTTACCAGCGCGGCCAACAGCACGCTCCGTCCCAACGTGGCGAAGGTGGCTGGATCCGCCAGAACCTCCAGGACGCTTGACGGGCCGCCTTCCAAAGAGCGCAAAACCAGGTACGACAACGGCAAGAGCATCATCGTCGCGACCAGGGCCGCCGGAACCCAGATCAGGGCCGGCGGCCGCTTGCGGGTCCTGCCCGCTGCTTGCGGTCTCCCGGCTTCGGATGTCTGGAAAGCCGCCATCTTAGAGCACGCCTGTCTCCTGCAACAGCTCCAACGTACCTTCCAGGTCATCCAGGTTTCCGAGTTTCACGTCGGGAGTCTCGATCTCGGAGAGAGGTTCGATGTCCTCGGCGGTCTGGACTCCCTCCAGCATGGGATACTCAAATGTTTCGTCGGCGAAGAATTGCTGGGCTTCCTCCGAAAGCATGTACTGGATGAAACTTCTCGCCGCCTGAGGATTCTCGGCGGTCTCCAGGATACCGGCCCCGGACGCGATGACCAGGTTTCCCGGGTCCGGGCTCGGGAAGTTGTAGTTGCGCGCCCCGAAGTTCTGACCTTGCTCCTCCAGCGCCTGGTAGAGGTAGTAGTGGTTGACGAACGCGACCTCGACCTCGCCGGAGGCGACGCCTTGCAGGGCCGTGGAGTTGTCCGGGTATTCGAGCGGATCGTTTGCTTGGATGTCTTCGAGCCACTGGCGGGCCCGGTCTTCGCCCTCGATCTCCCGCAGGGCGGTCACGAAAGCCTGGAAAGAACCGTTTGTTGGGGCCCAACCGATACGGCCCTGCCACTCGGGGTCGGTGAAACCGAAGATTGAATCCGGCAACTCGTCGCGGCCCAACATCTCGGTGTTATACGCCACCACCCGCGCCCGACCGGAAGTCCCGACCCAAAGGTCATCCGGTGACCGGAAACGCCCCGGCACCGGCTCCAAAAGGTTATCCGGCAATTGCTGGAATCGCCCTTCGTCCGACAGGGCCCCCAAAGCGCCGGGGTCCTGGGCGAAAAAGAGGTCCGCCGGGGTGTTTTCTCCCTCTTCCAGTATCTGCGCCGCCAGTTCGGCGGTGTCCCCGTAGCGAACCTGAACGTCTATCGTGGACCTCTCTTCGAGCTGCTCGATGATCGGCCCGACAAGCTCCTCACTCCTACCGGAGTAGACCACCAAGTTGCCTTCCCCCGGTGAAAGGGCTTCTTGGGTTTCCGCCGTGGTCCCCCCGGTCGTGCCGTTTGTAGTTCCTCCTGTAGCGCCCGAGGAGGTAGTGCCACTCGTGGTCCCTCCGCTAGTTCCTTCCGTCGTCTCGACGGTGGTCCCGCCGCCAGTGGCCTCTTCCGTCGTCGCCGCTGAGGAAGAGCCGCCCTCCGTGGCGTCTTGTGGTGGTTCCTCGCCGCAGGCTACGCCGGCAAGCAAAGTCGCTGTAAAAAGCGCGAAGATCAAAAGAACCCGGATCACTCGCAAAACGTTCCTCCCCTAGATCTACTGTTCGACGACTCACCGGGTACGAGGCCCGTGACCCAAGTCATATTCGTAATGACAATCGTTTGCAATAACATTATGGTCAGAGTAGTGTACGGGATGCCGATGGTCAAGGAAACGGCGAGGATCTTGTGAGCTAGATCAAAGAGGAGGATCTTTGGGCCGGGTGTTGGTAACCGGAGCGGCGGGTTTTATAGGGTCTCATCTGGTCGAACGACTTGTAGCCGAGGACCACGAGGTGCTCGGGATAGACGCTTTCACGGGCTACTATTCCCGCGGGCGCAAAGAGCGGAACCTTGCTGCCGTCGCGGAAGATCCGGGATTCAAGCTCATCGAAGGAGACCTCCTGAAGTTGAACCTCGGAGAAATTCTGTCTGGGGTGGATGCGGTTTTTCATTTGGCGGGAGAGCCGGGCGTGCGCCGGAGTTGGGGCGGAAATTTTGGCCGCTACATGGAACGCAACGTGTTGAGCACCCAGCGGCTGCTGGAGGCTGTCTCCGGAAGTCAAGCCAGGTTCGTGTACGTCTCTTCTTCTTCGGTGTACGGCAGTGACTGCGGGGGGCCGGTGGATGAGGATCACGCCCGGCGTCCGGCTTCGCCTTACGGAGCTAGCAAACTGGCCGCGGAGGAGTTGGTCGAGTTGTATCGGCGGGAGCGCGGCGTGCCGGCGACGGTGCTCCGATATTTCACCGTCTACGGTCCCCGGCAGCGGCCCGAAATGGCGCTGGCCCGATTCCTATTCGCCGCGAGAAAGCGCCGTCCGGTGGAGGTGTTCGGGGACGGGGAGCAGACGCGGGATACGACCTACGTCTCAGACGCGGTGGAGGCGACGGTGGCCTCGCTGGAAGCGGCGCCGGGTATCTACAACGTCGGCGGCGGTACGCGGGCCACGGTCAACGAAATGCTCGACGCTGTCCGGCGAGTGACCGGTAAGGACGTCGAGGTTCGGTACGGGCCTCCGGCGGCGGGGGATGTGCGTTCGACGTGGGCCGACTCGCGGCGGGCGGAACGGGAGCTGGGTTACGCGCCCCGAACGAGTCTGGAGGATGGGATAGCGGCCCAGGCTGAATGGGCGATGCGAGAGAGCCCGGTCGCCGGCACTGCCTGATCCATTGTTGACGTCGCTTCTACTCCTGGTTTCCTTGTACCTCCCGGGCCACTTCCTCGCCCCGCAGCTCTCGCGCAAAGGCGACGGTTGGGCGGAACTCGCACTGTTGCGGGTCGGTACGGGAGCGGCGGTGGCTACGCCGGTGCTGGTGGCACTTACTCTTACCGGTCGGTTTACCGTACCGGCGATAGTCGTGAGTCTGGGAATGTGTTCGGTGGTGGCGTGGTTTTTCGGGCGCGGCGGCACGGAGGTGGGCAG
>JBARZO010000179.1:0-2980 GCA_049650165.1 Rubrobacteraceae bacterium | reverse complement strand
CGCAGCCCCGCCCGACGTTTCCAAACTATACGGTTCTTACTGGCGCGCTACGAGCAACATATACGCCAGCATCAGAAGCGAAGTGAGTGCCGCCGCGATGTAAGTAAAGGCCGCCGCGGATAGAACTCGCTTGGTTCCGGAAGCCTCACTGTGCGAGAGCATTCCGTAGCGCGTAAGCTGTCCATAAGCCCGGGTAGATGCGTTGACTTCCACCGGCAGCGTCACTACGTGGAACGCCAATATACCGGCGAACGCGACAATAGCGAGCTGGATGAATAGCTGACCGACACCTGCAGATGCACCTAGGATTATTCCCATAAAGAACAGCGGGAACCAGAGCTGGCCGGCGAAGTTGACGATCGGGAAGATCCCGGACCGCAGCTTCATCGGCATGTATCCGGTGTTGTCCTGAATCGCGTGCCCGACTTCGTGGGCCGCGACGCTTATCGCCGCGATAGAGTTCTTGTTGAAGTTGCCTTCCGAAAGACGCACGACCTTCTTGCCCGGATCATAGTGATCCGTTAGCTGACCGGCCACCGGCTCTACCGGTACGTCAGTCAGACCGTTACGGTCCAGAATAGAACGGGCGACCTGGGCGCCGGTCATACCGCTGTTGCTCTGCTGCTTGGAGTACTTGGAGTAGGAGCTCTTTACCCACAGCGCCGCGATGCCGGAGATAGCGGCCCCCAAGACCATTACTATTATGTATCCGAACACTTTTCCTCCTTGGGAAATTTCTGGTTGTTGAACGCTATTTTACTACACCTTTATACGGAAATACCGGAGAAAAAGTTTCGTTTTCCCAGAGAAAAGGGACGAACCGGAGTCCGTCCCTTTTTCGCGTAGCCGTTGTTCGGTCGGCTAGGTCTGCTGGGAGACTTCCTCTTTCAGGTCTTCTACGGCGGAGGGGTCGGCGAGGGTGGAGGTATCGCCGAGGTCGTCCGAGCCTTCCGCGACGCCCTGGAGAATACGGCGCATGATCTTACCGCTCCGCGTCTTCGGCAGGTTGTCGGTAAAGACGATCTCCTCGGGCTTGGCTATCGCGCCGATGCGGTTACGGACCTGCTGGATCAACTCATCCTTCAAGTCGTCCGAGCCTTCCTGATCCCCTTCCAGGGTTACGTAGGCGAAGATGGCCTGACCCTTGTCCTCGTGCTGAACGCCAGTCACCGCAGCCTCCGCCACAGACTCGTGGGCGACCAGGGCACTCTCTACTTCCATAGTGCCCATCCGGTGCCCGGAGACGTTTATTACGTCGTCCACCCGGCCCGTAATGGTGAAGTAGCCATCCTCGTCCCGCTTTGCCCCGTCACCGGCGAAGTAGGCGTCACCGTACTTCTGCCAGTAAGTCTCCCGGTAACGCTCGGGGTCGTTGTAGAGGGTACGGAGCATTCCGGGCCACGGCTGCTTCATAACCAGGTTCCCCTGATTCTCACCTTCCAACTCGTTTCCTTCCTCGTCGTAGAGACCGGGGAAAACACCGGGGAACGGGTGGGAAGCGCTGCTGGGTTTCATGGTCGTGATGGCCGGGAGGCCGGTGATCATAATTCCGCCCGTCTCCGTCTGCCACCACGTATCCACGATCGGACACCGACCACCGCCGACGTTGTCGAAGTACCACTCCCAGGCCCGAGGGTTGATCGGCTCTCCTACCGTCCCCAATAGCTTCAGCGACGAGAGGTCGTGCTTTTCGAGCGCCTCCGTGCCGCTCTTCATGAACGCCCGGATAGCCGTCGGCGCCGTATAGAGGATGTTCACCCCACGGCGCTCGATGATGTCCCAGAACCGATCGTTTTCGGGATAGGTCGGCGTACCCTCGTACACGAGCGACGTACCGCCGTTTACCAGCGGCCCGTACACGATGTAGGAGTGGCCCGTAACCCACCCAATGTCCGCCGTGCACCAGTAGACGTCTTCCTCCTGAAGGTCGAGCACCCACTTGGTCGTGGCGTAAACCTGGGTCATGTATCCGCCCGTGGTGTGGACGATGCCTTTGGGCTTGCCGGTCGAACCGGAAGAGTAGAGGATGAAGAGCAGGTCTTCGGAGTCCATCTCCTCGGCGGGGCACTCGTCGCCGGCGCTATCCATCAGTTCGTCCCAATAGTGGTCCCGGTCTTCCTGCATATCCACTTCGTCACCGGTGCGGCGAACCACCACGACGTTCTCTATGGACGGCGCGTCTTCCAGGGCCTCGTCGCTGTTTGACTTCAGGCCGGTCTTCTTGCCGCCGCGGGGCGCGGAGTCTGCAGTGACCAGGACCTTCGCTTCGCAGTCGTTGATCCGGTCCCGCAAAGCATCGGCGGAGAAGGCGCCGAAGACTACCGAGTGCGGCGCCCCGATACGGGCGCAGGCGAGCATCGTTATCGGGAGCTCCGGGATCATGGGTAGATAGACCGTCACGGGCTCGCCCTTTTTTACCCCGAGATCCTTGAGGACGTTGGCGAACTTCTCTACTTCGGTCTTCAACTCCGAGTAGGTATAGCGGAGTTCCTGATCCGGCTCGTCACCCTCCCAAACGAGGGCTTCTTTGTCACCCCGGCCCTGCTCTATCTGATAGTCCAGGCAGTTGTAAGAGACGTTGGTCTTTCCTCCGACGAACCACTTCGCCTCCGGCGGATCCCAGTCAAGGGTCTTGTCGAAATCCTGAAACCAGTGCAGTTCCCTGGCCCACGAGGCCCAAAACCCCTCGAAATCTTCTTCAGCCTTCTCGTACACCGAAGGGTCCGTTACGTTCGCCTGAGAAACGAATTCCTCCGGCGGCTCGTGGGTCTGTACCTCCTGGGTCTCCGGATTTTGTTCTTCGCTCATCGCGCACCCTCTCCTTTCCCATTTTATTCTTTCCGGACACGCGGGCCCGGAACCTTGACTACAGTTTTACCCGCTTGGGCCCACAATATTTCTCTGTTTAGGAGATCACCCCCACGACAACCCTACGTTTGCACGCCCCGTAAGTTAGCTTTGTTTCTCGCCCCGGTCAACC
>JBARZO010000178.1:0-6912 GCA_049650165.1 Rubrobacteraceae bacterium | reverse complement strand
GTGTTGAACGGCCGGCACTCGCTCTGGGCCTGGCTGAGCCTGTTCATGGTTTTGTTTGCGGACGTGTACATAAGGATGCTGATGGCGGGCTGGTTTACGGACCCCAGAATATTCTAGGGCTGGAGGTAATTGTAAGTGGAAGCTAACGGACATAGCGGACGTAACGGCCAGCGTGAACAGTACGAGGTTCGCGAGCACGACGTCCTGATTATTGGGGCCGGAGGCGCGGGCTTGCGGGCGGCGATCTCCGCCTCAGAGCGTGGACTTTCGGTCGGCATCGTGACGAAGAGCCTGCTCGGCAAGGCCCACACTGTCATGGCCGAGGGCGGCATCGCCGCGGCCGTGGGAAACGTGGACCCGGAAGACGGCTGGCGGACGCATTTCATGGACACCATGAAGAGCGGCAAGTTCATCAACAACTGGCGGATGGTCGAGCATCATACTAAAGAAGCCCCGGACCGGGTTATAGAGCTGGAGCAGTGGGGCGCGCTCTTCAACCGGACTCCGGAAGGTAAGATCTCCCAGCGACCGTTCGGTGGTCATACCTATCGGCGACTCTGTCACATCGGGGACCGGACGGGTCTTGAGATGATCCGGACGCTCCAGGAGAAAGTCCTCGCCACCGACTCAGAAATCTTTATGGAGACGACCGTCACCAAACTTCTCAAAGACGGCAACCGGGTCGTCGGAGCTTTGGCCTATACCCGCGAGTCGGGCAAGTTCATCCACTTCAAGGCGAAGGCGGTCGTAATGGCGACCGGGGGATGGGGCAAAATTTTCAAGGTCACCTCCAACTCCTGGGAGGGCACCGGCGACGGCGTAATACAAGCCTACGACGCCGGCGCGGAACTCGTGGACATGGAGATGATGCAGTTCCACCCAACCGGCATGGTCTGGCCTCCCGGCGTGCGCGGCCTGCTGGTTACAGAGGGGGTGCGAGGCGAGGGCGGCCTGCTCCGCAACTCCGAGGGCAACCGCTACATGGAGAACTACGACCCCGAGAAGATGGAGCTCTCCACCCGCGACGTGGTCGCCCGGGCCAACTACACCGAGGTTCAGGCAGGACGGGGTAGCGAGCACGGCGGCGTCTACCTGGACATTACGCACCTCGGGTACGACGGCATCATGAAGAAGCTGCCGACCATGTACCACCAGTTCAAGAACCTCGCCGACATAGATATCTCCAAAGAGGCTATGGAAGTCTTCCCGACCGTTCACTACACGATGGGTGGCATCAAGATCGACCCGGAGACCTGCGCCAGCACCGTCGAGGGACTCTTCGCGGCGGGCGAGGTCGCCGGCGGGCTGCACGGTGCCAATCGGCTCGGGGGCAACTCTCTCTCCGACCTGTTGGTCTTCGGCAAACGAGCCGGCGACGGCGCTTCAGATTACGTCGAACAAAGCACCCATTCCACCGATATCGAAGAGAACGTTTTGCAGACGGAGTTGCAGCGTTTTCTGGAGCCGTTGGAGAAGAAGGAGGACGGCGAGAGCCCGTACCTTTTGCAGCAGGAGCTTCAGGAGGCGATGATGAAGCACGCCAATCTGATGCGCAACGAGGATTCGCTCAAAGAAGGACTCGGCAAGGTGCTGGCGTTAAAGGACCGGATGGAGAACATCAGCGTGCCCGGTTCGAGGCTCTTCAATCCCGGTTGGCACACGGCGCAGGACGTGCGGTATTTGATCACCATTTCGGAGATCATCGTTCGAACGGCGCTGGAACGTCGGGAGCGGCGCGGGGCCCAGTGGCGGTTGGATTTCGACGGGCCGGATGACGAGCTTGGCAAGGTCAACTTTATCGTGAGCAAGGATCAGCAGGGCGAGGTCGGGATGGAGAAGCGGGAGGTCGAGACGATGCCGCAAGAACTCGCCGAGATGTTCGAGGAGGCAAAGGTTTGAGCGCCAGCACCAACGGCAAGAACGGCAGCAGCGGCTCCGGCGAACGGGACGATCAGGCACTAGCCTACGCCCCGGTAAAGGGGAACGAAGAAGCAAAGAGCGGTACCACGAAACTGAACATCTACCGGGGCGACGCCGAAGGCGGCGAGTTCATCGAGTACGAGACCGATATGATCGAGGGCATGGTCATCCTGGACGCCGTCTTGAACATCCAGGCCGAGCAAGCCCCGGACCTCGCGGTCCGCTGGAACTGCAAGGCGGCCCACTGCGGCTCGTGCAGCGCCGAGGTCAACGGACGCCCGACGCTCATGTGCAAGCAGAGGGTCAACGAGTACGAGGGACAGGAAATAAAGGTCCAGCCCATGCAGGCCTTCCCGGTCATCCGGGACCTCGTTTCCGACGTCTCCTGGAACTACGAAGTCTCCCGTTCCATGCAGCCGTTCACGACCAGCGAACAGGCGCCGTTCACGATGTACGAAGAGGACGTAGAGCGTCTCTACGAGCCGAAGAGTTGCATCGAGTGCTTTATGTGCCAGGACGTGTGCCACGTGCTCCGGACCCACCACAAGCACCCCGAGTTCGCCGGCCCGCGATTCTTCGTGCGGGGACAGTGGATGGAGATGCACCCGATGGACGAGGCGGACCGCCTCAAAGACCTCAAGCAAGACCACGGCATCGGCTACTGCAACATCACCAAGTGTTGCACCGAAGTCTGCCCGGTAGGCATCCACATCACCGATAACTCCATCATCCCGCTAAAAGAGCGCGTCGCCGACGAATACTACGACCCAGCCAAATGGCTCATGCGCAAGCTCCGGGGCCGCCGCAACGGCACGACAAACGGTAGCAACGGCGGGTAAAAAGAGTAGAAAGAGAGCGGACGACGGGCTTCGAACCCGCGACCTCCAGCTTTGGAAGCTGGCGCTCTACCAACTGAGCTACGTCCGCGTGAGGAACGATTCTAGCACGCCGGGCGTAGCCTCTTCACCATGAATCCTTCCGAATACAATTTCTGTCCTCGCTGCGCCGGACGACTCGAAATTCGGATCATGAAAGAGGATGAGCCGGAGCGATTGGTATGCGAAGAGTGCGATTTCGTTTTTTACCTGGGGCCGAAGCTGGTAGCGGGTGCTATCTTCGAGTTGGATGGAGGTATAGTGCTCGTTCAGCGAGACATCGAGCCTGGCTACGGAAAGTGGACTTTCCCCGGGGGATTCGTGGAGCGGGGTGAGATGGTGGAGGCTGCTGCGGAGCGCGAGGTGTTGGAAGAGTCGGGGCTTGAGATAGAGGCTACGAGCATTCTGGGACTTTACTCTTACGAAGGAGAAATACCCGCGATCGCCGTTTTCGTGGCCCGGGTTACCGGCGGGGAGCCGGAGGCTTTGGACGAGACCATGGACGTGAAGAGCTTTGCCCGTGACGAGTTACCGTGGAGCGCGTTGGCTTTTCCGAGTACGGAGCACGCGTTGAAGGATTATCTAAGCCTTTGATCAGCCAACGTCCTCTGTTTGTTCGATGGGTGTGACCCTGACTTTGTCCAGCCGGTAGCCGTCCATTTCGATCACCTCGAAAAGTAGGTTTCCCCACTCGAAGCTATCTGCAACGGACGGGAGTCGTCCCAGTTGGTGCATCACGAAGCCCGCGAGAGTCTGGTAGCTTTCCGTGTCTTCGCCGGGTAGTTCTTTTAGCTGGAGGATGTCTTTGACCTGGTTGATCGGCAAAGAGCCGTCCAAAGACCAGGAACCGTCCTCGCTCAGCGCCGCACGGGATTCCTCGGGTTCGTCGAAAGAGGGGATCTCACCTACGATAGCTTCCAAAACGTCGTTCAGCGTCACCACTCCCTCCACTTCTCCATACTCGTCGACTACTAGCGCGAACGGCTCCCCGAAGCGCTTGAACAACTCCAAGACCCGGAATGCGTACATGCTCTCCGGAACGAAGAGGGGCTTGCGGAGGTCGTGTTCGAGGTCCAGGTCGTCTCCGTCTATGCGGTGAACGAGCAAATCTTTCGCCCGTGCGATCCCTACTACTTCATCCAGAACGCCCCGGCACACCGGGAAACGCGAGTAGACGCTTTCGCTGATCTTGAGCCGGTTTTTATCCGGTCCGTCGTGGAGATCCAACCACACCACATCCGGTCGGGGGGTCATCAAGGCGGTGACCCGGAGGTCGCCGAGCCGGAAGATCCTTTCGACCATCTCCCGTTCGGCCTCCTCGAAGACGCCGGCCCGGGCGCCCTGTTCGATGAGAATGCCGATCTCCGCCTCCGTAACCGGAGGTTCTTCATCGGGACTGACCCGCAAGATCTTGAGTACCGTATCGGTCGATAGGCTCAGGAAGCTAACTACCGGTGACGCGAACCGGGACAGCAGCCGCATGGGTCGGGCCACCGTCGAGGCGATCCTCTCCGGGTTGCCCAGCGCCAGACGTTTGGGGACGAGTTCGCCGAGGATCAGGGACAGGTACGCGATGACTATTACCACGATACCCACGCTCACGGTCGCCGCGTAGGGTTCGAGGGCCGGGATGTCTTCGATCACCGCCGCAAGCGGCACGGCGATGGTCGCGCCGCCGAAAGCTCCGGCCAACACACCGACCAGGGTTATGCCGATCTGTACCGTGGATAGAAAAAGGTTCGGCTCGTTTAGGAGATCCAGGGCCGCCCGGGCCCGGACGTCGCCATCCCCAGCCATCTCCCGAAGCCGGGCGTCGCGGGCGGAGATCAGGGACGCCTCCGACATGGCGAACAGCCCGTTTACTAGGACGAGCACCAGAATAAACAATGCTTCTATCGTGACGCCCATCTCTCATTCTCTTTCTAGCAGAAGGTCTCTGAAAGTCTACCGTAAGGGACTGACGACCGGACTGGAGTAAACTATGTCCCGGAAGAAAAACTACCGGGGAGAAGAGATGAAAGTGTACATCTCGGCGGATATGGAGGGCGTCACCGGGGTAACGGGGCCGGACGACGTAATCCCCGGTCGCCCCGAATACGAACGATTCCGCAAACTTCTAACCGCCGACGTAAACGCCGCCATCGAAGGCGCTGCAGAAGGCGGTGCGACGGAGTTCCTGGTCAACGAAGCCCACGACGGCATGAAGAACATCCTCATCGAAGAGCTGGACCCTCGGGCAGAGGTCATCATCGGCAACCGTAAACCCCTGAGCATGATGGAAGGCTTCCACGGCGCCGACGCGGTCTTCTTTATCGGATACCACGCCCGGGCCGGGGTAGAGGGCGTCCTGAGCCACACGTACAGCTCGCCAACGGAAGTGATCGAAGCCTCTCTAAACGGCGAGCCGTGCAGCGAGGCCCGCATGAACGCCACGCTCGCAGGCACGGAGAGCATTCCGGTAGGATTGGTGACCGGCGACGACGTGACGTGCGAGGAAGCGAAGGGTCTCTATCCCGGGGTAGAGACGGCGCAAGTTAAAGTGTCAATAGACCGTTACACAGCCCGGTGTCTCGTCCCGCAGGCTGCTCGGCAACGTATTCGGGAAGCTGCAGAGTCGGCGGTGCGGGGAGTGGGGGAGATGGAGCCTTGCACTCTTGAGCCTCCGTATACTTTCACGGTCGAGTTTGCGACGGCGAGCCTCGCAGCGAGTACTTTGCGATTCCCGGAGGTCACACGCCTGGACGACCGGCGCGTCACCTGGACGAACGGCGGCTACGGCACGGCTTACAGGATGTTTCTCGGTGTAATGAGCCTGGCGCGCGGAGACCCCGACTACGGTTAAGAGAAAGTTTCCTCAACGGCGGCCAGAATCTTCGATTCCTCCGCCAGCCGCCCGACGCCCGGCTCCTCCGCTTCGGACGCCATAAGTCCTTCTTCCGGTCCGACGAAGCGGTGGCCCCAACTTTTCAGGGTTGCCACGTTCCGTTCCGTGGCGGGATTGGTCCACATTTCGGGGTTCATGGCGGGCGCCCAGAGGACCTTCTTTGCCCCGGCGAGGATCGTGGCTGAGAGCAGGTCGTCCCCGAGTCCTATGGCGGCGCGGGCCATCGTGTCGGCGGTCGCCGGGGCAACAAGTACCAGGTCCGCCCAACGGGCGAGGCCTACGTGCTCTACGCGGCCGGACTCGTCCCACCAGGTCTTATCTGTGTAGATAGGAGCTCCGGCGGCTATTGCCAGGGTTTCTTCCGGGATGAAACGGAACGCGGCGTCGGTGGCGACTACTTTTACCTCGTGGCCGGCTTCCCTGATACGCCGGATCACACCGGGCGCCTTGTACGCCGCGATGCCGCCCGTCACCCCAACCAGAATGTTGCGCTTTTCAGTCACGCCGCCAGTATAGCTGTTCGGGCCAGTAGGCTAACGCTCCTGTTTGAGGACCTCGTCGATTTGCCCGCGCAAGACGTGATAGATAGAGGCTTGCACCTCCTGAATACGCGGGATGTAGTCCGAGCGCACGACGAGCGCATGATCCGCCAGCTTCTCGCTGACTATCCGTCCACCGTCGTAGCCGACGATGCCGACCGTGAGCAATCCCCGTTCTCGCGCCTCAGCCAGCGTCGCCAGGATGTTCGCCGAGCCGCCGCTGGTAGAAATACCTATCGCGACATCCTCCGGTCGGGCGTGGGCGATGAGTTGCCGGGTAAAGATGGCTTCCGGCCCGATATCGTTGGCGATGGCCGTAATGTTCGCCGATTCAGCGGAGAGTGAGACCGCCGGGACCGGCGTCATTCCGGCGGGCGGGGCCACACAGTCAGCCACCAAGTCATTCGCATCCGTAGCCGAACCGCCGTTACCGAAGGCTATGAGTTTGCCTCCTTGATCCAGGCGTTGCGCGATGGCGGTGGAAATCTCCGCGATCGGTTCCGCTTCCGTTTCTGCGGCAGCGGCCCGCATTCGATTCACTTCCTCCGTCTTCTGCAGCATCGAACGCTGCACTTCCCGCACGACTTCTTCGAGACGCTGCTCTCCTTTCCCAAGCATTGGATACAGAAACGAAGAAGCCCCGACATCGTGGCCTTGCTCCCGGTGTTCGAAAAAGACGTGAACCGTCTCCCAG
>JBARZO010000177.1:0-17779 GCA_049650165.1 Rubrobacteraceae bacterium | reverse complement strand
CGTCTATCCTGACCATACCCTCTGTCGCGTCGTAGAAGCGGGGAATGAGGCTCGCGATGGTGGTCTTACCCGCCCCGGTCGGTCCTACGAGGGCGATAGTTTGGCCCGGTTGGATATCGAGGTTCACATTGCTGAGGACCGGGCGACCGGGATCGTAGGCGAAGGTTACGTCGTCGAAGGAAATTCTTCCCTCGGCCTCGCCAAGTTTTACGGCGTCCGGCGGGTCCGGGGATTCGGTTTCTTCGTCGAGGATGTTGTAGATCCTCTCGGCCCCGGCAAGCGCCGACTGGAGCTGGGTGTAGAGCTGGGAGATGAGCTGGATGGGCCGGAAAAATTGCTGCACGTAGAGGACGAAGGCCGTGAGGATGCCGAGGGTCAGAGAGCCGGTGAAGACCAGATAGCCGCCGTACCCGATCACCAACGCGATGGAGAGCGTCGAGAGCACGTCTATCGTTGGGGCGAAGGCGGAGGTGATCGCCACGGCCTCCACGTTCGCCGCCCGATTCGCCGCGTTCCGCTCCCGGAACCGCTCGATATTCGCCTCCGTCCGGTTGAATGCCTGGGCCTCGCGCACACCGACGATGTCCTCTTGCAGGTTCGCCGTAACGTCGCCGACCGTCTGGCGGGTGACCCGGAAGGCACTGCGCGCGCGACGGGCAAAGAACGCGGTCAGTAGCAGCATGATCGGGATGATCAGGAAACTCGCCAACGCCAGGTTCCACTGCAACAAGAACATCGCGATCAAGATGCCGATAAGACTGAACAGCGAACCGAGCAGTTGCGCGATCCCCTGCGAAAAGAGTTGATTCAATGTGTCAACATCGTTGAGCACCCGGCTCATCAGATCGCCTACCGGTCGCTTGTCGAAGTAGCGCAACGGTAGATGCTGGAGCCGGTCGAATATGCGCCTCCGTATCGTAGCCAGCACACGCTGGCCGATAGAACCCACCTGATAGACCTGCCCGCGCTGCGCCAGCGCCCCGGCCACGTAAAGGCCCAACAGTAAACCCATCATCACGAACAACATCTGTCTGTTGCCGCCTTGCAGGATGTAACGGTCTATGGTGATGCCGACCAACGCCGGCCCGCCCGCCTGGGATGCGGCTCCGAGCAGCACCAGCACCATCGCATAAGCCATCTGGCTTTTGTACGGTTTTAACTCGCCGAGTAGCCGGCGACCGGTCGCGCCCCGATCTCCGGCCTTCTCCTGGGTTTCCCTGGCGATTGACTCTATGCCTCGTAGGCCCACTAAGTTAGTCCAAAGTCTCCAGCATCTCGCGGGCTTGATCTTCGC
This sequence comes from Rubrobacteraceae bacterium, assembly GCA_049650165.1. GTDB lineage: Bacteria > Actinomycetota > Rubrobacteria > Rubrobacterales > Rubrobacteraceae > SIRX01. The sequence continues at coordinate 16,485 of JBARZO010000177.1, read as the reverse complement.
TCATCGGGTTGTTGTAGATGGGCGAGCCCGGATGTTGCTTCCTGCCGCCCTCTTGGAGGGACCCGGTATCTACCGGGGCGAAGCCGATCTCCTCAATAAGACCGGATACAGTAGCCTTCGCCTCTTCATCGTCGCCCGCCACGAAGAGCACCAGACGGTCTTCTGTATCGGAGCAGCCTTCGTTGGCGAGTGTCTCGTAGTACATGGTGTTGAATGACTTGACCAGTAGGGCGCCGGGAACGTTCCGGGCCAACAGTTCGCTGGAGGTCAGGCCGTCGAAGTCGATTTCGCCGTCGCGGCCCGGATAGTAGTTCGTCGCGTCGACGACGATCTTGCCGTCCAGCGCTTCCGCCGGTAGCGTGTCTCGGACAAAGAACGGTATCGCCACGAGAACTACTTCACCAAGATTCGCAGCCTCCTCGACCGTAGTGGCGCGGATGTTCGAGCCTATCTCGTCTACCAGGTCCCGGAGTGAGTCCGGTCCGCGGGAGTTGCTGATGGCTACTTCGTGTCCGGCCTGGACGAAGAGTCTGGCGGCGTTTGCGCCGATGTTGCCGGAGCCTATGATGCCGATGTTCACGCGGCCTCGTTTAGCTCCGCGACCTCTTCGTCGGAGAGCTTTATCTCCGCTCCGGCGGCATTCTCTTCCAGGTGCGCGACGGAGGAAGTGCCGGGGATCGGGAGTATCACGGGGGAACGATGCAGGAGCCAGGCGAGCGCTATCTGCGACGGACGGGCTTCGTGGCGGGCGGAGATCTCATCCAGCGGCCCGCCGTCCTGCGTCAGCTTGCCGGTCGCCAGCGGGAACCACGGGATAAAAGCTATGCCTTCCTGCTCGCAGTAGTCGAGGACGTTTTCGGAGCCCCGATCCGGCAGGTTGTAGCGGTTCTGGACCGAGACGATCGGGATTATGTCCCGAGCCTGCTGTATCTCCTCCACGCCCACTTCCGAGAGACCGACGTGCCGGATTTTACCTTCCTCCCGAAGCTCGGAGAGGACGCCGAGCGATTCTTCGGCGGGCACTTCCGGGTCTATGCGATGCAGTTGGTATAGGTCTATTGTCTCCAACCCGAGACGTTGCAGGCTACCCTCGCATGCGTCGCGCAGGTGTTCGGGACGACCGTTCGGCCTCCAGTCGCCGGGACCGGGGCGCACGAGGCCGCCCTTTGTGGCGATGGTAAGGTCGTCGGGGTAGGGGGAGAGCGTCTCGCCGATGAGGCGTTCGGAGACGTCGGGGCCGTATGAGTCGGCGGTGTCGATCATGTTGATGCCGAGTTCCAGAGCGCGACGCAACACGGCCTTCGCCTCGTCGAGGTTCTCGGGCTCGCCCCAGATGCCTTCACCGGTTATACGCATGGCGCCGAAGCCGAGGCGGTTTACCTCCACGTCGCCTCCGATGGCGAAAGTACCGGCAGCGGCGGCGTTCGGATGGTTATTCGATTCGGTCATGTTCGTACCTTTCTAGTTGGTCGTGGGTTGTTCTACCAGTTGGGAGCCGAGGATCTCGTTGTAGAGTTCACTGTCGCGGGTCAGCTCGTCGTGGGTTCCACGGGCGGCGATCCGGCCTTGGTCGAGGACCAGGATCAGGTCAGCATCCCGCACCGTACTTACCCTCTGGGCGATGACGAAGACCGTCCGGCTCTCTTCGCGCATTAGCCGGTCGAGCGTCTCCTGAATCGCCGCCTCCGTCTCCGCGTCAACCGCCGAGGTGCTGTCGTCCAGGATGAGGAGCCGCGGGTCCACGAGCAGCGCCCGGGCTATGGCGATCCGCTGTCGCTGTCCACCCGAGAGCCCGAGTCCCCGCTCCCCGATAACGGTCGCGTAGCCTTCCGGCAATTCCCGGATGAAATCATCAGCTTGCGCGTCGCGGGCTGCCTTCTCTATTTCCTCATCCGCGGCGTCTGGTTTGCCGAAGGCGATGTTGTCGCGGACGGAGCCGGAGAACAGGCGAGTTTCCTGGAGCACGATCCCAGTCTGAGACCGGAGCGAGGAGAGCGTTACGTCCCGCACGTCGTAACCGTCGAGCTTTACGCCACCCTCCGTCGCGTCGTAGAAGCGCGGGATGAGGTTGACGAGCGTGGACTTGCCTGAGCCGGTAGTACCCAGGATCGCCACCGTCTGGCCCGGCTCGATGCAGAAGCTGACGTCCCGCAAGACATCCCGCTCGCTACCGGGATAGCGGAAACCTACGCCCTCGAACTTGACCCGGCACTGGATAGGCGGAAGCTCTACGGCGTCGGGTTTGTCCCGGACGTCTATCGGGGCGTCTAGGACCTCGAAGACCCGCAACGAGGAGGCTCCGGCGCGCGAGATGCTCGCGGAGAGAAAGCCGATGGTCAGGATGGGTTGGAGTAGGAAGGCCAGGTAGGCGTTGAAGGCGACCAGTTCACCGATAGAGAGGCTACCCCCGATCACCTGCAGGCCGCCGAAGAGTACTATGCCGAGAGTGCCGAGGTTGGAGAGGAGGAAGATAATCGGGAAGTTGCTGGCGAAGGTTCGGACAGTCTGGAGATTCTTGTCCAAGAGCTCATCGTTGACGTTGCGGTAGCGCTGGGTTTCGTAGTCCTCGCGGGCGAAGGCCCGGATTACTCGCACTCCCGAGAGGTCTTCCTGCAAGACGGTGTTCAACCGGCCGAGCGTCTGCTGCACCTCGCCAAAGAGCGGGCGTATCTTCTGAACGAAGCGTACCAGCACAAAGACGATGGGCGGGATGATCGCCAACGCTACCAGCGCCAACTGCCAGTCCAGGTAGAGAAGCAGAAAGGTCGTGCCCACCAGCATCACGGCGGCGTTGCCGAGTTGGACGACGCCGCTGCCGGTGAAGGTCCGGATCTGCTCGACGTCGTTGGTTAGGCGCGTAACTAGTTGGCCGGTCTGCACCCGGTCGTAGTACGAGAAACTGAGACGACCGATCCTCTCGAATAACGCGTTTCGCAAGTCGTAAGCGACCCCCTGCGAGGCCCGCTCCGCCAGGTATCCCTGCAGAAAGGTAAAGAGACCTCGCACCAGTGCCACTCCCACGAGACCGCCCACCATAATAAACATGATGTTCAGGTTCCGGGGGCTAATGCCGTCGTCTATGGCGCGCCCGATCAGGAGCGGCGTCAGAAGGTTTGCCGCCGTAACCAGCAACAGCGCCACAAACGCGCCGCCGGATTCCAGCTTGTACGAACGCAAATAACCCAGCGCCCGCCGCACCGCACCGAGACCTGCGGGGTCCTCGCTCCGGTTGGCAGTCGAACTCGCGGCCACTACTCCGGCGCCAGGCCTTTTCTCTTTAACTCTTCGAGTGCCCTCTCGGATTTCCCCAGGTTCTTAAGTTCCATACCCTCTAGAATCTCTGGCGCCTTTGTAAATTGAACATTCTCGTACTCGACGACTTGCCAGTAGTTGCCCCAGGGGTCGAGGAAGTCCAGACCTTCTCCAGGAGTGCTGCGTAATATCTTGGCGGCGGTATCTTCCAGCGCCCGACGGACGGATTCCCGGTCATCCACGACGAGCCCGACGTGCCGGTGTTCGTCCGGTGCTTGCGTGCGGCCTTCGGAAAGCGCCAGGAATTGATCTCCGGCGTCTATAAACGCCATGCGGGAGCCGCGACCGCGAAGTTTCAGCTCGAAGAGCTTGCCGTAGAACTCCAGCGCCTCTTCGATGTTGCCGACCTCCAGGGCAACGTGGTTGAAGCCTAAGAAGTTGGCTTTGGTCATGCGCCCATCTGGGTTGTATGCTCCGGCTCGACGTACAGGATGATCCGTTCGTCGCCAGGCTGATGATAAGGATACTCGTCCATGCCGAGGTACTTTTTCGCCATCGCATTGATAAATTCGTCGTACGGATCTTCTTCGATTTTCGTTACTTCGCCCCGAATTTCGAGGTAGCGGTATGGATTTTCGGGATCCACGATAGAGACGGCAATGCGCGGATCCCGCCCGACATTGCGGTATTTCTGGCGAGTTTTGGTCTGGCTGAACTTTATGTGTTCGCCGTCCCAGTCGAACCACACGGGATTGCTCTGCGGCTCGCCGTCGGGGCCGATGGTGGCGACGTGGATGAGTGCATTGGTTTCGAGGAGGTCCCCATACCCCTCGGGTATTTGGCTATTATATATTGTCATGCTACCCCTCCTGATTCTCGTGGCCCGCTCCGGGTGTCGCCCGGACCAGCAATAAAGCCAGATTACCCAAAACATCCTCCTAGAGAGTAGATTTATATTCCGCCTAGTCGGGACTTGCGTTCACTCTCGACCGGGAGCCCGGCCTGGATCCAGTCCTGTTTGCCTTGGGCGTAGTGTCGGACGTTTGTGTAGCCCATCTCTTCGAGCTCTCGCGCTTCTTCCCCCGAAGCGGCACAGTTGACGTTCATGCAGTAGACGACGATCTCGGCGCCTTTATCCGAGAGCACCTGCTCCGCGTCGTCCACGAACTCGTAGGGAAGATTGATGGCCCCCGGCAGGTGGCTACGTTCGTAGTGTTGCTGTCCCAAGGCGTCCACGAGTACGAAATCGTCACCGCGCTCGATCTTCTCCTTCAACTCTTCCCGTTCGATGTCTTGGATCATCTCGAACCTCCTTCGCGGTTCCCCTTCAACATCTGTAAGTGTAACGCGGTCTCCCGGCATGCTTCCAACTTCCTAGGCGCCACGCTCTTTCTCCACCGCCTCTCGTACTCCCGGGGCCACCTCGCCCGCGAAAAGCTCCACCTGTCGGACGTGGTCTTCCTGGGGCCAGTAGATGAACGTGTCGAAGCCGATCTCCCGAACCATCCTTTTGAGCTCTTGAACCCACTTCGGGGCCGAACCCTCCAACGCTCCTTCACCGTTCTCGCCAATGTTGCCGGAGACGTTGAGGACTCGCTGTATATCGTGTGGTTCCCTACCGGCCTCGCGGGCTCCTTTGTCTATCTTCTCGTGCATCCCGGGCAGTTGTTCGGGCTGTACGAAACCGAGAGAAGGAACCCAGCCGTCGGCGAAGCGTCCGATGAGGTTCAACATCTTAGGCCCGTAGGCCCCGACCCAGATGCCGATCTCGTGTGCCGGTTTTGGGCCGGGGCGCATGCCGTTTAGAGAGTAAATTTCCCCGTCGAAGCGCAGTGAACGCTCGTCGCCCCACACCAGCCGCATGACCTGTATTGCCTCTTCCACGGATCTAACGGCCTCTGCGGGACTCCGGCGGGGACCGTCCATCGCTTCTATCGCGTCCCAGAACGCCCCGGCCCCGAGCCCAACTTCGACCCGCCCGCCGGAGAGCAAGTCCAGACTAGCGGCTGCCTTTGCGAGCATCGCGGGCGGGCGCAGCGGAAGACTCGCCACGTCGGGGAAGAAACGCAGGTTCTCCGTCTGAGGCACGAGCGTAGAGATGAGGGTCCAGGTATCCAGAAACCGTCGCTGGTAGGGATGATCCTGGATGCCGAGCAAGTCTAACCCAGACTCGTCAGCGGCTTTTGCTATTCGGTGGGCCCAGTTCGGCGGGTCGGCCAGCGGCTCTACGCTGATCCCGAACTCCAATTTGCGTCCGTAATCAGGCATCTTCAGCCTCCTTCGGCGGTTCTTTTACTCGTTGCTTGATACCGAAAGTTACTGCCAACGCTATAGCCGCCGATAGGGCTATTATCAAGAAAGCGTCGGAGAATGAAGCGGATTCCAAAGTATAGAGCGGGTTGAGCGCAGCCCCGCCGACATCCTGCCGGAAAGCGAGGAATGTGGCGACTATCGCCGTGCCGAATCCGCCCCCCAGGAAGAATATAAGCTGGAAGATGCCCAGCCCTACGCCGCTCTCCTCTGCCGAGAGTGTCGCTGCTGCGGCATTGGCGGTGGGAGAGTTGACGATAGAGAAACCCAGCCCGAGTCCCAGAACCCCGAGGGCCACTACTACAGCAGAGGCGCCCACCCCGAGTGTAGAGAGTCCGAAGGTCGAGAGTAACATCACCAGGAGTCCTGTCCGGATCAGCACCCGCGGCCCGAAACGGTCTGAGAGGCGACCGGCGATCGGGGAAAGTATGGCAACCGCCGCGGCCCCCGGCGCGAGCACCAGCCCGATCCCCGCCGCCGATAGTCCGTTGACCTCTGAGAGCAGGAATGGCGTGAGTACCAGCGTCCCCACGTTGGCGAACATCATGAAGAACCCCACCGCAACAGCCGCTAGAAACCCCGGATGGCGAAACAGACTGGGCGACACAAAGGGCTCCGGCGCCGACCGGATGCGCCACAAGAAGCCCGCCCCGGCTGCTACCGCCAGCAAGAAGCTGCCCCACGTTAACGGAGATGTAAAGCCCGCCACCTGCCCCTCGGTAACGCTGAACAGTGCGAGCCCGGCAGCCGAAGCCAGCAGGAGCCCACCCGGCACGTCGAAGTGGTGCAGCGCCTCCAGTACGCTGCCCGGCACGGGGTGCTCCGAAACGGCGTCCGGCAACACGCGCCAGGCTCCCGCCGCCAGCAGCAGAGACAGAACCAGTGTAACGAAGAACAGGCTCTGCCAGCCGGCTATACCGGCGATAATGCCACCCGCAACCGGCCCGACCGCCGCCCCAACCCCGACGCTGGAGGAGAGCAGGCCGAGCGCCGTACCCCGCTGTCCGGCGGGCAAGAGTTTGGCTATGGAGGCGAACCCGAGGGCCGGTATCGCCGCCGCCCCGGCGGCTTGCAAGACCCGCCCCGCTACAAGCAGAGAAAGTGTCGGGGCGAATGCGCACACCAGTGAACCTGCTGCCAGTACCAGCAAGCCCAGGCTGAACGTTCCTCGCAGGCTATAGAGGTCCGCGATGCGCCCGTAGAGCGGTATGCCGATGGCGAAGATCAAAAGGTATCCCGTGATCACCCAACCAACCTGCCCCTGCGAAGCCCCGAAGTCTTGCCGGATGTCCGGTATCACGACGTTCACGAACGTCTGCTGGAGCACGGATATGAAGATCGCCGCCGCCACGACGGCCATGACGAGCCGGGTGGGGACGTTGCCTTCCTCCACCCGGCTTTCGGACACTAGTTCCGCCCCGCCAGCAAAGTCTCTTTTTTCTCTAACCCTTCTTCGCCAGAGAGCCGGGAAGAGAGGTTTACGAGCAGCCCGCCGAGCCGGTCCAACCTGCCGCCGTAATTCTCGTCGGTGATGTTTCCCTCCTCGTCGGAGATTTGCCAGGACTTCGGGATCGGGACCATCAGCGGCGCCACCAGGCCGCGGAGCGCGTGAACGACGTTTACCAGCGCGCCTGTTGCGTTCGTGGCGGCTTGATCCCCACCCGCCGTGGCGACCAGTCCCACGACCTTGCCATCCAGATAAGGGCTCTCGTCTCGCGATAAAAACTGGATAAAGTCCAAAGCATTCTTCGTGACGCCCGCAAGCGTACCGTGGTAGGCCGCAGTACCAATAACGAGCGCATCCGACTCCCTGACACTCTCCAAAAACCGCCCCACGTTTTCGTCGTACTCCTGCAGACTTTTACCGGGCACGTACATGGGAAGGTTTAACTCCCGAAGGTCTAAAAGTTCCGTATGGGCTCCGTCCTCCTCAGCCGCCTGGAGTACCCGTTTGAGGGCGCCCAGGCTGGTAGAGTTTTCGCGGAGCGTGCCACCAATGCCAACTACGTGAAAATTTTCGTGTCTCAAAATTCGTCCTTCTCTAAAAACAGTACGTATTGTAGGCCGTCTAAATAGTTTGTGAAGCGCGAACCTGCCCCGGCCTGAAGTTTGGGTCCAGGTTGGCCCGCACCTTTGTCAGCAGGTCGTGGAGGTTGTGGCGCTCCTCGCGGTTCAAGCCTGCGAGAGCCTTCTCCTCGGCTCGTTCCCAACAACGATTTACGGGCTCTTCGAGCGTGCGACCCTCCTCCGTGAGGAAGACCCGAAAGCTCCGGGCGTCGGCTGGGTCTTGCCGGCGTTCTACAAGGCCGCAGTTCTCCAGCCGCCGAAGCATTTTGGTTACGGTAGGGGGCTCGACTCGTAGGCGGGAGGCGAGTTCGCCGCCGCGCAGGCCGTCGTTTTCCCAAAGCTCGATCAGGACCATCTCCTGACCAACGTGCAACCCAACCTCCGCCAGCAACTCCCCGACGTTTCCCCGGTGCGCCCGGCAAACTTTCGCCAACGTGTAGCCGGTGTTCTCTTTTATGGCGCGATGCCGGGCCACCCGATCCACTAGCCGACCGACCGGCTGTTAGGAGCATAAGCGTCCGAGTCTATGCCCCAGCCGATTACGCGTTCCGGATGCAGCCGGATCAGCTCTTCGTCGAAGTCCGAGTTGACCGATTCTCCACCTTCCGAGAGAGCCTCCGCGCCGCCGCGAACCTCGATCCCTCGTGGACGCCACGGTGGCAACACATCATCGACCACGAGTGCCGCCCGGCCGGTCGCCCTTACGTCACGGAACTTCTTACTCCGGCCCAGGTTATGACCGCCGATGTCGATGGTTTCGAGCTCTTCGTTGTACCGGAAGCTCAGCGGCACCACGTGAGGCTCGCCGTTCCTGTCAACCGTCGCCAACCGCCCGAGACGTTGCTCCCGAAGGTACTCGATCTCCTTCGCCGTAAAAGCGCTCATGCCTCGACACCCTTTCGAGCCGTCAGCCGCTCGTAGTTACGCCTGAACAGCTCCAGCGCTCCCGCTACATCCTCCTCACTCCGGATGCGGTAGCTAACCCAACCGGTCTGCGGCAGGATGTGATGCAACTGCGCCTTGCCTTCCGAGACCAGCTCCTCCCGTACACGCCTCGGAAATGGTAGATCCGCCAGCCGGTCGCCGTGCAGGTGCCCGATCTCATGCCCGTTCACCCGAAACTCGATCCCACTAAACCGGTGCGGCTTCGACTCAGTACCATCCCACGCCAAAACCTCGTCCCTGATTCTCTGCGAAATACTCATCTTCCTCCTTATAAATGTTAATTAGCCAGCTAACTAATTTTAACGCCGGTCTTAAAAACGTCAAGATAGATTTATTCCAGTGGAAGTACCGTCAGCAGGGTGGAGACGGTGACAACTGAGATCATGGTGGAGAGAAGGATAGCGCTTGAGGCACGTTCTAGGTGGGTGTCGTATTGGCGGGCCAGGATAAAGACGTTGGCGGCGATGGGGAGTGAGGCCCCCAAGATAGCCACCGAGGCCCAGAGAGGGTCTACGGTAAAGATCTGGGTCATGGCGAGCCACATGGCGGCGGGATGAACGAAGAGCTTGAACGCGCTCATGTAGGAAGTCTGGCGGAGACCGGTAGAAAGCGGGAACGCGGCCAGGGTAGCGCCCAGCGCGAACAAGGCGCAGGGGCCGGCGGCGTCGCCCAAGAGGTCAGTGAAGTTGGCGATTGGGGTGGGGAGGTCGAGGCTAAGTCCCGAGACCAATACGCCAACGAAAATGGCGATTATGAGTGGGTTACGCACCAGGGAGCCTGAAACAGAGGAGACCAGCTTCGTCCACTGTCCGCCAAAGCCCTTGTCGGACTCGATAATGGTAATGGTCAGTGGGATCAGTATTGCGGCCTCCAGCGTCAGCCCGAGCAGTAACGGTATCGCCGCCTTCTGTCCGAATGCCGCCGTCACCAAAGGGAGTCCCATGTAGCCTGTATTCCCGAGTACCGCTGATGCGCCTTGTATGGCTGACTCTCCCAGTTTGGTGTCGAACAACAGTCGACCCGAGATCGCCGACGCCGCGTAAACCGTTAAGCCTACACCCAGATATATCCCCATGAACTTCACGTTGAGGACATCCGCCAGGGGCGCGGTCGCCATCAGGTTGAAGATAAAGACCGGAAGGGCGAAGTAGAAGACGAAACTGTTGACCCCTGCGACGGCGGCCGGGCTCAGGAGTCCGAAGCGTCCAGCGCCGTATCCGCAGAAGATCAGGGCGAAGAAAGGCAGTGCGGTGTTTAGTATGACTTGCAAGGCAAAGAAACTATACAGCCTTCGCACGTACAAACTCCATAGCGGCCAACTTACTGTATAGAGTCTCGGACGAAAGCTCACTTGACGCGGACTTGGGGCTACGTTAGGCTCGGAACGCATACGATAGAAAAGGTAAATGTTCGGGAAATGTTTATCGTGTAAACCTGCTCGCGTTGGCGGCATTCGGGATCGGAGGTAGGACTTCTTATAGGTGAGCTAGATTTTGGGGAAGCTGCTTAGTTCCAAAAACAAAGGAGGAGTTGAGGCATGGCAGGAGAATTCATACTGGCTATTGACCAGGGGACGACGTCGAGTCGGGCGATAGTCTTTAACCACGACAGCGCGACCGTAGGAGAGGCCCAGGAAGAGTTCACCCAGCACTTTCCGAAGCCGGGGTGGGTCGAGCACGACGCCAATGAGATCTGGGATGTCACACTGAAGGTTATGCGGGAGGCCCTCGACGATGCCGGGGTTCCGCCGGACAATATCGCCGCCATCGGAATTACCAACCAGCGCGAGACGGTCGTGGCCTGGGACAGGGAGACCGGAGAGCCGGTACACAATGCGATCGTCTGGCAGGATCGGCGGGGCGCGGCGTTTTGCGATGAACTCAGCGAGCAGGGTTACGCGGACATGGTCCGGGACAAGTGTGGGCTAACTATAGACGCCTATTTCTCCGGTTCGAAGGTGAACTGGCTGTTGGAGAACGTAGACGGTCTCAGAGACCGGGCGCAGAACGGGGAGATCGCGCTCGGCACCATGGACTCCTGGGTCATCTACAAGTTAACCGGGGGCCAGCAACATGTCACCGACTACACCAACGCCTCTCGTACCCTGATGTACAACATCTTCGAGCTAGAGTGGGACGATGAGCTGCTAGAGATGCTAGGCGGCGTCCCGAAAGAGATGTTGCCAGAGGTCAAGCCGTCCTCCTACGTTTATGGGAATACGGACTCCGAAATCTTCGGGGCGGAGATCCCGGTCGCCGGGGTTGCCGGAGACCAGCAGGCGGCGCTCTTCGGGGAGATCGCCTTCGAAAAAGGCCTGACCAAGAACACCTACGGCACGGGCTCCTTCGCCCTTATGAACACTGGTCCAGAACCGATAAAGAGCGAGAACGACCTCCTCACCACCATCGCCTGGGGTATCGGAGACGAACCCGTCGAGTACGCCCTCGAAGGCGCTATCTTCATCACCGGCGCCGCTGTTCAGTGGCTGCGAGACGGACTCGGAATAATAGAAGACGCCTCGGAGACCGAAGAGATGGCCAAGAGCCTCGACTCGAACGACGACGTGTTCTTCGTACCGGCGCTCGTAGGGCTCGGCGCGCCGCACTGGGATCCGTACGCTAGGGGCACCATAGTAGGGCTTACCCGGGGCACGACCAAAGCGCACTTCGTACGGGCGGCGCTGGAAAGCATGTGCTACCAGACCCGCGACGCGGTAGAGGCGATGAAGGCCGACTCCGGCGTAGACATTCCAACCTTCCGGGCCGACGGTGGAGCGGCGGCTAACCGCTGGATGGTGCAGTTCCAGGCCGACATCCTCGGTGTGTCGGTAGAAGTTCCTGAGACGCTCGAAACCACCGCGCTCGGTGCCGCGTACCTCGCGGGCCTGGCGGTTGGGTTCTGGGAGAGCAAGGAGGAACTCAAGGACAAGTGGCGCCTCCGTCGTAGGTACGAGCCGAAGATGGACGAGGAAGAGCGTGAGCGGCTCTACAGCCGGTGGAAGGAAGCGCTGGAGCACTCCAAAGGCTGGGCCAAAGACGCCGTCGAATCACCCCTGACATAGCGTACCTCCAGGCAGGAAAGGGAAAATGAAGAAAATACTCAACGACCCCGAAAAGGTGGTCGAGGACATGCTGCGCGGCATGGAGTTGGCGCACGGCGGATCGGGCGGTTTGATCCGCCTGATCCCCGAGCACAACGTCATAGTCCGGTCCGACGCCCCGGTTGAAGGAAAGGTCGCCCTCGTATCCGGGGGCGGCTCCGGTCACGAGCCGACCCACGGTGGCTACGTCGGCCCCGGCATGCTCGACGCTGCGTGTGCCGGACCGGTCTTTACCAGTCCTGTACCCGACCAGATGGAAGAAGCCACCAAAGCTGTAGACGGCGGGGCCGGCGTCTTCTACGTCGTCAAGAACTACACCGGCGACGTAATGAACTTCGAGATGGCCGGCGAGATGACCGAGAACGTCGACACCGATTACATCGTCACCAACGACGACGTATCCGTCGAAGACTCCGAACACACCTCCGGGCGTCGCGGGGTCGCGGGCACCATCTTCGTCCATAAAACCTGCGGGGCCGCCGCCGATGATGGTAAAGACCTCGCCGGCATCAAAGAACTCGCTGAAAAAGTCAACAACAGTGTCCGCTCTATGGGCATGGCCCTCACGAGCTGCACACCACCGGAGAGCGGTGAGCCCATCTTCGACATTGGTGAGAACGAGATGGAGTTAGGCATTGGTATCCACGGCGAGCGCGGCTCTCAGCGGTCGGAGGTAGCTTCGTCCAAAGAGATAGTGGAGCACATGCTCGACCGAATCCTGGGCGACTCCGTAGATTATTCCGGCTCTGAAGTAGCGGTTATGGTAAACGGCATGGGCGGCACGCCGCTCATGGAACTCTACGTCGCGTACGCCGACGTAAGAGATTATCTCCAAAACGAGGGCATCGGAGTCTACCGGATGCCCTACGTCGGGGATTACATGACCTCGCTGGAGATGGCAGGTTTCTCCATAACGCTCCTCAAGCTCGACGATGAGATGAAGGGCTATCTGGAAGCGCCGTGTACCGTGGCCGCCGGCCGACCGTTCTAGAAAGAGAGAGTTAATGGATTTTCAAGTTTATTTGGCCGAGTTTATCGGCACCATGATCCTGGTTCTACTCGGGGACGGGGTGGTAGCGGCGGTTCTGTTGCGCCGGTCCAAAGCCGAAAACGCTGGTTGGATCGTCATAACTTTTGGCTGGGGTATGGCGGTTATGGTTGCGGTCTATTGCGTGGGGGCTATCAGCGGCGCCCACATCAACCCGGCGGTGACGGTAGGGTTGGCGTCCATCGGGTCTTTCGATTGGCTTATGGTACCGGGCTACATAATCGCCCAGTTGCTCGGGGCTTTCGTCGGCGCTTGCCTGGTTTTCCTGGCCTACTTGAATCACTGGGAGCCTACGGCAGACCCCGGTCTCAAGCTAGGCGTATTTTGCACCGCACCGGAGATTCCCAACACGGTGGCGAACTTTATCACCGAGGTTATCGGTACGGCTATGCTGGTCTTCGGTGTGGTTGCTATCGCGGCGAACGTTCAGCGGATAGAAGACGCGACGGACGTGAACCTCTCCGTCGTGTTCGGAACGGGCATTCTGCCCCTGATAATCGGCCTGCTCGTCTTCTCCATCGGGCTCTCGCTCGGTGGGCCCACGGGCTACGCTATAAATCCGGCCCGCGACCTGGGTCCGCGTATCGCACATGCCGTGTTGCCGATACCCGGTAAAGGCGGCTCGGATTGGGGTTATAGTTGGATTCCAATCGTCGGCCCACTCGTCGGCGGTGTGATCGGGGCGGTTCTATACACTATCCTCGGTTTCTGAGGATAGGAACAAAGGGTCGAAAAGAGTAGCAGGGTCGGGGGATTAAGCTTTCAGTCCTCGACCCTGGTTTGTAAAAACGGTTTTTGATTCTCGATAGTCGGGGTAAAAACTGCTAATTGTATCTTTCCCGACATAAAGGAATAGGAGAAAGACATGACCGAACAGAAAAGCAACCTTCCTGAGCCGGACCGCTACTCGGTAGAGTACGTCGAGCTCACCGCTAATTCGAAGGAAGAGCTCGTGACTTCTCTGCAAAAAAGCGTCAACGGAGGTTCCCGGCAGAGCTGGAGGCTCATAGGCGTCGCCCCGGACCCTGCGGGCGGTGGCATGATCGCGATTTGGGATATGGAAGGGATGATCTCCGGCTAAAGCTGGAGTGCTGCGGGGTTTGGCAGAACGCTGGGAATTATCTTCTTTAGCTTTCGCCCGTTCCACAAAATATCGTTCCTCTGTAGGCTACAAACAAGGAGATTGATTGAGCGCGTCAGAGAAAACTGTCGCCATAGTCAAGGCGATGGCCGAAGCGATGGAAGAGAACCAGAAGCACCTGACAAAACTCGACTCGGAGATCGGGGACGGCGACCACGGCAACAACATGCACCGGGGTTTCCAGGCGGTTCTGGAACGCCTGGATGGCACGGAGCCCGAAACCCCGTCCGAGGTACTGAAAGCCGCCTCTTCGGCCCTGATCAGCAAGGTCGGCGGCGCGGCGGGACCGCTCTACGGCACGGCTTTTCTCCGGGCTTCTTCGGCCCTGGCTGATAAAGAAGAGGTTTCGGCGGAGGACGCGGCAGAGGCTCTCGAAGCCGCGCTCGGAGGCATCAAACAGCGGGGCAAAGCGGAACTCGAAGACAAAACGATAGTCGACGCCCTGGAGCCCGCCGTCGAGGCCGCTAAGAAGGCTGAGGACGCTAGCGTCGCCGAAGTCTTCCGGGCGGCGGCGGATGCTGCCGGAGAAGGAGTAGAGGCTACTAAACCACTCGTGGCCCGTAAGGGACGGGCGAGTTACCTCGGCGAGCGGGCGGTCGGGTACCAGGACCCCGGCGCGACCTCGACCCATCTTTTGCTAGAGGCGGCGGCCCGGACTCTGGAGGAGTCATGAGCGTCGCCCTGGTGCTCGTCTCGCACAGTTCTCAGGCGGCGGAAGGTGTCGCGGACATCGTGCGGCAGATGGCCGGTGAGGTAGAGGTTTTGCCGGTAGGAGGAGACTCGGACGGCGGGTTCGGCACGGACCCGGAGCGGATACAGGCCGCTATAGAAGACGCGGAGGCCGACGAGTTGCTGGTGTTTATGGACCTCGGGAGCGCGGTGATGTCCGCGGAGACCGTGCTGGAGATGCTATCCTCAGAGGATAGAGAGCGGGTTCGGCTCGTGGATGCGCCGTTTGTCGAGGGTGCGTTCTCGGCGGGTGTGGCGGCCTCTACGGGAGATGGTGCTGAGGAGTGTGTCGAGGCGGCAATGGAGGCCAAAACCGCGCCGAAACTGCACGAAGGATAAGGAGAAAAGCATGGACCGTCAGGTACCTCAGGACATCCAGAACTATCCGTTTGATGTGATCGTGGTCGGGGCCGGAATCAACGGTACCGGAATCGCCCGCGACGCTTCGATGCGGGGTTTGAAAGTCTTGCTACTGGACAAGGAAGATATTTCTAGCGGCACGACGCAGTGGGCGACGCGGCTCATCCACGGCGGTCTACGCTACCTCCAGTACTACGAGTTCGCCCTCGTGCGAGAGTCTTTGAGAGACCGGGAGTTGCTCTTCCGTATCGCGCCGCATTTGGTGCGGCCGCTCGGGTTCGGTGTACCCCTCTACGATTACATGGACCGTGGACCGTTGCTCATCCGGATGGGTATGATCCTCTACGATGCCCTCTCCTTCGAGAAAACCGTCGGGGGCCACAAGATGCTCAGCGCGGAACAAACGCTGGAGCGCTATCCCGGGCTGAATCCGGACGGGCTCAAAGGGGCCGCTTTCTACTACGACGGGCAAACCGAATACGCTGAACGACTGGCGGTCGAGAACGCCATCGCCGCCCGGGACCACGGGGCCGTCGTACTCAACTACGCGAAGGTGGACCGCCTTATTATGGAGGGTGGCAACGTCACCGGCGTCGAGTTCTCCGACGAGTTGAATGGTGGCAAGTATAAGGTCTTCGCCCCGGTGACCGTAAACGTCGCCGGCCCGTGGGTGGACGAAGTCCTGGAAGGCCTCGAAAACCGCTCCGAAGACCGGATGATGGGAGGCACGAAGGGGAGTCACCTCGTGGTGGACCCGTTCCCCGGTGCGCCCGATACTGCCCTCTACGTTGAGGCCGAGACTGACGGGAGACCGTACTTTATCGTGCCGTGGAACGGACGCTACCTCATCGGCACGACCGACCTCCGCTACGATGGAGATCTGGACAAAGTAGTGGCCGATGACGATGAGATCGAGTACCTCATCAACGAGACCAATCGCACCATCCCGGAGGCGAACCTGAGCACCGAAGACGTACTCTTCGTCTACTCCGGCGTCCGTCCGTTACCCTTCCAGCCGGAGGGTTCCACCAGCAGCGTAACCCGGAGCCACATAATCTACGACCACGCCGAGAACGAACCGGAAGTGGGTGGGCTCATTTCCATTATTGGGGGGAAACTCACGACGTACCGCAACCTCTCCCGCGAAACAGTGGACGACGTCTACGACAAACTCCACCTCCACGCCCCAAAGAGCAACACCGGCAAGACGCCGCTCCCTGGGGGGGCTACGGAAGACTTCGAGGCTTTCGCCGCGGAGTTCAAAGCCCATAGTGGACTGGCCGATGAGATATCGGAGCGGTTGTTAAAGATCTACGGTGTTCGTGCCCCGGATGTTTTGGCTTTGGCCGACGACGACCCGGATCTCAAAATGCCGCTCTCTTCACCGGCCAGCGTGGAGACGGGCTTGATCGGTGCGGAGGTCATCTGGGCTTTCCGTGAGGAGATGGCCCAGAAACTCACCGACGTTCTCCTCCGCCGGTCGATGGTCGGTATGGGCCCGAACGTAGGCCTCGACGTAGATGAGGCCGCCGC